>CAWUJR010000168.1:0-7674 GCA_963922375.1 uncultured Robbsia sp. | reverse complement strand
CCCTTGCTGGGGGCCGTTTTTCGGTTTTTTTTTGCACCTGGTTGGCCCCCATTTGCAAACCGTCGGGCACCCCGGGTACTATGGGGGGTGGCAACTGTTGACTACTGATATCGCTCAGCGACGCGTGGCACAGTTCACACGGTCTGGCATCCGTCAAGCTCGTTCAGAAGACGCGAGACCCCGCGATGACACTGCGGTGCGTACGCAACCATCCCTGGTACGGCAAGCTGGAAAAGTCGCTATAGTAGCAGGTTTATCCCTCTCGAGATTCGGCCAGCTTAATGGAAGAAATCCGCATTCGCGGCGCCCGCACGCACAATCTCAAAGACGTCGATCTCGACCTTCCGAGGCATCAACTGGTGGTCATCACCGGGCTCTCCGGATCGGGAAAATCGTCGCTCGCTTTCGACACACTGTATGCCGAAGGCCAGCGCCGGTATGTCGAAAGCCTTTCAGCCTATGCGCGCCAGTTCCTGCAATTGATGGAAAAACCGGATGTCGATCTGATCGAGGGACTGTCTCCTGCCATCTCGATCGAACAGAAGGCGACGTCGCACAATCCGCGCTCGACGGTCGGCACGGTGACCGAGATTCACGACTACCTGCGACTATTATTCGCACGCGTGGGCACCCCTTACTGTCCGGACCACCACATTCCGCTTGCTGCACAGAGCGTGTCGCAAATGGTCGACGCGGTGTTGGCGCTGCCCGAAGACACGAAACTGATGATCCTCGCGCCGGTGGTGTCGAACCGCAAAGGCGAGCATGTGGATCTTTTCGAGGAAATGCAGGCGCAAGGCTTCGTGCGCTTTCGGATTCGCTCCGGCGGCGGCACCGCGAATGAAGGCGTCGCGAAGATTGTCGAGGTCGAGGATCTTCCGAAGCTGAAAAAGACCGAGAAGCATTCGATCGATGTCGTGATCGATCGCCTCAAGGTCCGCGCGGACATGAAGCAACGGTTGGCCGAATCGTTCGAGATGGCGACCCGTCTGGCCGACGGCCGTGCGCTGGCGCTCGAGATGGATGGCGACGCCGAACACGTGTTCAGTTCGAAGTTCGCCTGCCCGATCTGCTCGTATTCGCTGCAGGAGCTCGAGCCGCGCCTGTTCTCGTTCAATAATCCGATGGGCGCTTGCCCGCATTGCGACGGGCTCGGCCATATCACCTTCTTCGATCCAAAGCGGGTGGTCGCCCATCCGTCGCTGTCGCTGGCAGCAGGTGCCGTGAAGGGTTGGGACCGGCGCAACCAGTTCTATTACCAGATGCTGCAAAGCCTCGCGGCATTCTACGACTTCGATATCGACGCGCCGTTCGAGGAGCTCGACGAGAAAGTCCGCGACGTGCTGCTGCAAGGCTCGGGCAAGCAGGAGATTCCGTTTTCGTACATCAATGAACGCGGCCGCACCGTCGTGCGCGAGCATGCGTTCGAGGGCATCATCCCGAATCTGGAACGGCGTTATCGCGAAACCGATTCGTCGGCGGTACGCGAAGAGCTGGCGAAATACCAGAACGTGCAGACCTGCCCGGTGTGCGAAGGTACGCGCCTGCGCCGCGAAGCACGCTATGTGCGCGTCGGCGACGGCGACCAGGGACGTGCGATCTATCAGGTCAGCAATCTGCCACTGCGCGATGCGCTCGGCTATTTCCGCACGCTCCGCCTGGAAGGCTCGAAGCACGAGATCGCCGACAAGGTCGTGAAGGAGATCATTGCGCGACTGTCGTTTTTGAACAACGTCGGCCTCAACTATCTGTCGCTGGACCGCAGCGCGGACACGCTGTCGGGCGGCGAAGCGCAACGTATCCGACTCGCCTCGCAAATTGGTTCAGGCTTGACCGGTGTCATGTATGTGCTCGACGAGCCGTCGATCGGCCTGCACCAACGCGATAACGACCGGCTGATCGAGACGTTGAAGCATTTGCGCGACTTGGGCAATTCGGTGATCGTCGTTGAACATGACGAGGACATGATCCGGGCGTCCGACCATGTGGTGGATATGGGTCCCGGGGCGGGCGTGCACGGTGGTCACGTGGTCTCGCAAGGTACACCACAGCACATCGAAGCGGACGCGAATTCGTTGACCGGTCAGTATCTTGCCGGTACCAAGCGCATTGCGGTGCCCAGCGAGCGGCGCGCCCCGGATGAAAAGCGGCTGCGCATCGTCGAAGCCTACGGCAACAATCTGAAGAACGTGACGCTGGATCTGCCGGTCGGCCTGCTTACCTGCGTGACGGGCGTCTCCGGATCGGGTAAATCGACGCTGATCAACGACACGCTTTATCACGCGATCGCGCAGCATTTGTACGGCTCGTCGGCCGAGCCGGCACCGTTCGAGGCGATCGAGGGGCTCGAATACTTCGATAAGGTGATCGCGGTCGATCAGTCTCCGATCGGTCGCACGCCCCGCTCGAACCCGGCCACTTATACCGGCGTCTTTACGCCGATTCGCGAATTGTTCGCTGGCGTGCCGGCGGCCAAGGAACGCGGTTACGAAGCCGGTCGCTTCTCGTTCAACGTTAAGGGCGGACGCTGCGAAGCCTGCCAGGGCGACGGGGTGTTGAAAGTCGAGATGCACTTTCTGCCAGACGTGTATGTGCCGTGCGATGTCTGTCACGGCGCGCGGTACAACCGCGAAACGCTCGAAGTCCAATACAAAGGCAAGAGCATCCGCGATGTGCTGGATATGACGATCGAGCAGGCGTATGCGTTCTTCAAACCGGTGCCCGTCGTGGCGCGCAAGCTGAAGACGCTGCTGGAAGTGGGCCTCGGCTATGTACGGCTGGGTCAGTCGGCCACGACGCTGTCCGGCGGTGAGGCGCAGCGGGTCAAGCTGTCGCTGGAACTGTCCAAACGCGACACCGGTCGGACGCTCTATATCCTCGACGAACCGACGACCGGGCTGCATTTCCAGGACATCGCCTTGCTGCTCGAGGTCATTCATCGTTTGCGCGAACAAGGCAACACGGTGGTGATCATCGAGCATAATCTGGACGTGATCAAAACGGCGGATTGGGTCATCGATCTCGGCCCCGAAGGGGGGGCGGGCGGCGGTCAGATCATCGCGCAGGGAACCCCGGAGCACGTAGCGGAGTCCAAAGCGAGCTTTACCGGAAAATATCTGGCACCGTTGCTCGCCAAAAAATAACGTTCCACGCTGCGTGGCCAGGGTGGCCGGTGCGCCATGGCCACGAGGGTAGCCGCAAAATTAGCGCACACTCGTGACGTTCCTTGGCGACGCCCCGCGCGACGCATCGTGAACGACACAAGCAAGAAGATCGGAGATGAAGCAAGTCGATGGATAACATTCCTACCGGTCGCGGTGCGCGCGATGTGCATGCACCTGTGCACGCCAGCGCGCCCTCGCATCAACCCCACAGTCGTCTCTGGCTGGAAGCCAGCAGCTATGTGCTGACCGGCCTCGCGCTGGCGATGGTGCTCTTTCTCCATTTGCTGGGCGGCTTGCTGGCCGGCTTGCTGGTCTATCAACTGGTTTATGCGCTGGCGCCGTTGCTGGCCAGACGCCTGTCCGGCCGCCGCGCCCGTTTGATCGCGCTGGCCGTGCTCTCCGGACTGATCGTCGCGGTCTTGACCGCGCTGACGTTACTCGCGATGGCGCATTTCAAGGCCGACGCCGCGACGATGCCGATGTTGCTCGACAAGCTGATGGATATCATCGACCAGGCGCGCGACCATCTGCCACTTTGGGCCGACCAATATCTGCCCGACGATATCGACGATGTCCGCGCGGTCGCGACAGGCTGGATGCACGACCACATGGCCACGCTACAGTTGGCGGGTCGAGAGGCGGTACGCGCAACGGCGCATATTCTGATCGGGATGATCCTGGGCGCAATCGTCGCCGTGGATGCGTCCGATCCCGGCTATCGTCGACCGCTGGCCGCCCTGTTGGTCACGCGTTTTACGCGCGTGGCCGATGCGTTCCGACGTATCGTGTTTGCGCAGGTCAAGATCTCGCTGATCAATACAATCTTCACCGGCATTTTCCTGCTGTTCGCGTTGCCCTTGATGCATACGCGGCTGCCGTTGTCGAAAACGCTCGTTGTCTTGACCTTCGTGGTGGGCCTATTGCCGGTGATCGGCAATCTGATTTCGAATGCGGTGATCATCGTCGTCGCGTTGTCCGTGGGACTGCCCGTGACGATTTCGGCCTTCGTCTTTCTGGTGCTCGTTCACAAATTCGAATATTTTCTGAACGCGCGGATCGTCGGCGGCGAAATCGAATCGAAATCGTGGGAATTGATGCTGGCGATGCTGGTGATGGAGGCCGCGTTCGGGCTTCCGGGCGTGGTTGCAGCGCCCATCTACTATGCGTACGTCAAGCGCGAGTTGCGGGTCAAGCAACTCGTCTGAGGGGCCGCCGCCCCCGCTTGTCGGGACAGTGTTAAGAAAAGACGATTGTCTTCGATCCATTCAACAACAGCCGATGCTCGGCATGCCATTTGACCGCCCGCGCCAACGTCACGCATTCCACGTCGCGGCCGATCGCGGTCAGTTGCTCCGGGCTCATGCTGTGATCCACACGCTCGACGCCTTGCTCGATGATCGGGCCTTCGTCCAGATCGGTGGTCACGTAATGCGCAGTCGCACCGATCAGCTTCACGCCGCGATCGAACGCCTGGTAATACGGACGCGCACCCTTGAAGCTCGGCAGAAACGAATGGTGGATATTGATCGCGCGCCCCGCCAGCGTTTCACACAGGGACGGCGACAGGATTTGCATATAGCGCGCCAGCACGACCAGATCGATCTTCTGCTCCTCCACGACCGCCGCGATCCGCGCTTCTTGCGCGGCCTTGGCTTCCGGTGCACTGCTGCTCAGCGGAAAATGATGGAACGGGATGTCGTACGCCGCTGCCAGTTGATAGAAATCCTTGTGGTTCGATACGATCGCCGGGATCTCGATCGGTAATTGGCCGGTGCGGTAGCGGAACAGCAGGTCGTTCAGGCAATGACCAATCTTCGATACCATGATCATGACGCGCGGTTTGACCGACGCTTCATGCAATTCCCAGCGCATGCCGAATTGCGTCGCCAACGGCGTGAACGCCGCATACAGCGCATCGCGCGGCGAATCGCTACCGATTTGCTGAAAATGCACGCGCATGAAAAACTCGCCGGTGTGCGAATCGCCGAACTGGGCGGAGTCCAGGATGTTGGCGCTGCGCTCGTACAGGAAACCGGATACCGCGTGAACGATGCCCGGACGATCCGGGCAAGCGAGCGTCAGAATAAAATCGTGGCGCGCTGACATGATGCTTTCTCTCAAATGAATTTAAACGGCCTGCGGCAGTGGCGCAGTATAAAGCGCAACGAAGCCTGGCAGACTGGCGGCGTCGAGCCATCCATGGCGTACCGCACAATCCAGCGTCGCCAAACTGGCATCCACCGTCATGCGGCCGCTGGCCACTGCCAGCAATGCCTCATTGACCGACACCTGCAGATGCTCGGCCACCTCGCCATCCTCGGCGGAGGGCCGGAAATCGGTCGGCAGCGCGAGATCGAATACAAATAATTGCTCGGCCTGGGTGCCCTGCTCGATTTCGGCGAGCACATGCAAGGTGCGGCCAGAGGACGCCTGGGCGACAAGTCCGGCGGGAATACCGGACTCTTCCCAACACTCTTTGATCAGCGTGTCGTGAATGCCCCACCCCCAGCCGATCCCCCCGCCTACCAGCGTATCGAGCATGCCGGGGTCGACCGCCTTGCTGAAACTACGACGCGCGATCCACAGCAGCGGCTCGGTCGATGCCCCGCCATCTGCGTCGACGTTACCGGAAGATAACGCGGCGGACGCCGACCGAGCCGACGCGGCCGACGGGACAATCAGGCCATTCGCATGTACCGCATACGTCATCGTGCCGAAGAAGCGCGACGCCGCGCGTTCGATGAAGGCGAGCGGCGGATCGTCGAAACGGTTGCGAATCGCAAACGTTTCGTCGCGCCAGCCCGTGATACGGCCCTCGTCCGCCAGGATCCGAATCACTTGCGCAAGTGCATCGGTGCGGGCGGCCGGCGTCGCCAGCGAGGCAGACAATACGACGGCTCCGGTCTCGATCGAAAACCAGGCCGGCCAGCGGCGCAAGCGGTCGACATCGTCCTGACGAATCCAGCCGACCGGGGTGTCGTCGATCACGAACAGGCGATGGCGGCGGCGGTCGAAACGCCGCGCGGCGGGAATGCTGGGCGGGCAAGGAAACGGTGCCGCGCCATCGGCGGCGGAAAAGACAACGTCGGACATGGCGAAAGAGAATTAATGCCCGCTGAATTGACACAGCGTGAACAGCGGCAGACCGGCTTGTCGTAGCCGCGTCGAACCGCCCAGATCCGGCAAGTCTATCAGCGCCGCGCCTTCTACGACGACGCCGCCCAGTCGCTCGATCAATGTCCTGCCGGCTTGCATCGTTCCGCCGGTGGCGATCAGGTCATCGATCATCACGACGCGATCACCTGGGTGACACGCATCGGTATGCACTTCGACCGTCGCTTCTCCGTATTCGAGCTGATAGGTCTCGGACAAGGTGTCGAACGGCAGTTTGCCTTTTTTTCGAATTGGGATGAAACCGGCACCCAATGCATGCGCGAGCAACGGCGCGAGAATGAAGCCGCGTGCCTCCAGCCCGGCGAAATAATCGATCCGGCTGTCGCGATAGTGCTCGATCAGCGCATCGGCCACGATACGCAGGCTTTTGCCGACGGCCAGCAGCGGCGTGATATCCCTGAACTGCACGCCCGGCGACGGCCAATCGGGCACGGTCCGAATGTGCGAGCGGATGTAGTCCGCCACCGAGGCCAGATCGGCAGGTTCCTGCGGCGCTGGAATGGACGAAGCGGCGGAATCGACGGGTGCGGCGTTCAAATGGGACTCCAGATTCGATGAAACAAATAGGGGCAAAAGCGGGGTCAAGAACATTGCCAAACGCAACGCCCAAAGCGCGGCTGCAGGCAGGGTCCGACAGCGCGGTCGGATTTTACCTGATCAGATGCCGCCCGCCTGGCCGGGACCGCCAAGATGCGTGCGGAGGAGTTTTTCCTCGGCGAAAGCCAGTGCGCCGGGCGTCCCGCGCAACACCAGAATGTCGTCCACCATGATACGAGCCGCAGCGTCCGGCTCGCCACCACGGATACCACGACGACGGATGGCCGTCACTTCGACCCCCGCTTCGCGAAAGCGTAATTCGCCCAGCGTCTTGCCGATCGCATCGGCGCGGGCGTCGATTTTGACGGATTGTAGCCTGACCTGCTCGCGCTCGTTCTCGTCCTCGGTGTCGTCGGCACCGCGGAAATAACCGCGCAGCAGCCCGTAGCGCTCGTCGCGCATCTGCTCGACGCGCCGAATCACTCGCCGCATCGGCACACCCATCACCACCAGTGTATGCGATGCCAGCATCAAACTGCCCTCGACGATTTCCGGAATGACCTCGGTGGCACCGGCGGCGATCAATTTGTCGAGCGCCGCGTCGTCCACGGTGCGGACAATGACCGGCAAGCTGACGTTCAGTTGTTGCACATGCCCCAACACCTTGAGCGCCGACGGCGTATTCGCGTACGTGATGGCCACGGCCGCCGCGCGTTGAATCCCCGCGGCCGCCAGCGACTCATGTCGTGCCGCGTCGCCGAAGACCACCGATTCCCCCGCCGACGCCGCCGCATCCACC
>CAWUJR010000167.1:0-7675 GCA_963922375.1 uncultured Robbsia sp. | reverse complement strand
CGACGTGCTCTTGAACGACCACAAGACGCTCGCCGCGCTGTATGACGAGATCGACGCGCTACATCGGCGCTATCTTCATCTCGCTGCCAGCGCGCCGATCTGAGGTATCGCGTTGCACCCCCCGGGCCGGGGCATTAGAATGACACGTCCGTACGACGCGTGCGGGGCATCGATGCCTTCCACGCCCGTTGCGCATACCGCATCGCAGATCGACAGTATGTGCGGCAACCCATTCCTGCCCTGAGGCGATCGCGCTTGATTCTCTACGAATATCCTTTCAACGAACGTATCCGGACGCTGCTGCGTCTCGAGGACCTGTTCGAGCGCTTCTCGTTTTTCTTGTCCCAGGACGATCCGCGGGCGCATCACACTGCGTTGACCACGCTGTTCGAAATCGCCGACGTGACCGGACGAACCGATCTGAAAGCGGACCTGCTGAAGGAACTGGACAGGCAGAAACAGGCGTTGGCCCCGTATCGGGACAATCCGGGCATCGAGCAGACGCAGCTGGAAGCGGTGCTGGCGCAGATCGACCATGCACTGGCGGGGCTCGGACAATTGGTCGGCAAGCCGGGTCAGCATCTGACCGACAACGAGTGGCTCGGCAGCATCCGTAGCCGGATGATCATTCCAGGTGGCACCTGCAAGTTCGATCTGCCGTCGTATTACGCGTGGCAACAGAACACCGATGAACAACGGCGTCACGATATTACGAAGTGGGTCATGCCGATCCTGCCGCTGCATGAGGCCGCGCAGATCGTGTTGCGGCTCGCGCGCGAGTCGGGACAAGCCGCGAAAGTCATGGCGCCGCAAGGCAGCTATCAACAGATGTTGTCCGGACGAAGCTATCAGTTGATGCAAGTGCGCGTGGCGGAGGATCTGCGCGTGATCCCGGAAGCCAGCGCGAACAAATATATGCTGTGGGTACGATTTACGTCGCAGGACGGCGACATGAAGCCGAAGGCCGTAGACACCGACGTGCCCTTCATGTTGACGCTGTGTAGCTTATAGTTGCTGCCGTGTTGCTGTCCGTAGGAAATTTTCGATGATCAACGTTAAATGCCCGACCTGTGGCAAACAAGTTGCCTGGGGCCCCGAAAGCCGCTATCGCCCGTTCTGCTCGGAACGGTGCAAACAGATCGATCTGGGCGCATGGGCTGCCGAGAAATACGCGATCGGCAGCGATACGCAGGACGGCGATTCGGACGACGAGCAGAAGCTGAACTGATGCGCGTTCAGTGCGATTCCTCGTCCAACCACGCTATGATCGGCAACGCCGCCGGCAGTAACGGCGCAACACTCACCGGGACGTGCTGCCAGAGAAATGCCTGCCCTTCCCGTCCGGTCAGCTCGCCACGCCAGCGGCGAATCTTGTGGAAGAACAGCCGGACGTATGCATGCGGGTAATCATGTTCGAGCGTGCGCCACGGCTCACTGCCGTCGATGTCGATACCCAGCTCTTCCGACAGCTCGCGCGCCAACGCCGCTTTCACGCTTTCGCCCACCTCGAGCTTGCCGCCCGGGAATTCCCAATACCCGGCATACGGCTTGCCCTCCGGTCGCTGCGCCAGCAGAAACTGGCCATCTGGCCGCAATAACACCCCGACCGCCACCTCGGTAATCGGCCGGCCGTCGGGCGTGTGTGTTGGTGCGGCGGGGTCCGCTGCGGTGCTATCCGCTGCGGTGCTTTCCGCGGCGGTGCTTTCCGATGCCGCACTTCCCGATGCCGATCGTTCACCCGACGTCGGATCTTGCGTTGTTCGTTCCGGTATCGCCATATCGTCGGTCCTCAAGACACGTCGCCGTCATCACGTTTGCCGGTCCAATCGCGCGCGAACTGGAAGGCGACCCGCCCCGAACGCGAACCCCGCTCCAGTGCCCAGACCAAGGCATCGCCGCGTGCTTCGGCCACCGCCGCATCGTCATTACCGAAATGCTTCAGCCAATGTGCGACGATCGTCAGATAGTCGTCCTGCTTAAACGGATAGAAGCTGACCCACAGTCCGAAACGCTCGGACAGGGAAATTTTTTCCTCGATCACCTCGCCCGGGTGGATTTCACCGTCGTCGGTATGCCGATAGCTCTCGTTTTCCCGCTGATACTCGGGCATCAGATGGCGACGATTCGACGTCGCATAAATCAGCACATTGTCCGACTGCGCGGCGATCGACCCATCCAGCGCGACTTTCAACGCCTTATAGCCCGATTCCCCATCTTCGAACGAGAGATCGTCGCAGAAGATGATGAACCGCTCAGGACGTGCCGACACCAGATCGACGATATCACCCAGATCGTGCAGATCGTCCTTGTCGACCTCGATCAACCGCAACCCCCGATCCGCATACGCATTCAGACAGGCTTTGATCAGAGACGACTTGCCGGTACCGCGTGCACCGGTCAGCAGCACGTTGTTCGCGGGCCGCTGCTCGACGAACTGTCGCGTATTACGATCGATCGCGGTCTTCTGCCGATCGATGTTCTGCAGATCGTCCAGCACGATCGTCGAGCGACCCGGTACCGGTTGCAGGAAGCCGCGCCCTTGGCGTGTACGCCAGCGGAATGCGACGGCGGAATCCCAGGCGATTTCAGGCGCCGCAGGCGGCAGGATGGATTCGAGCCGACCCAGCAACGATTCGGCCCGGGTGAGGAATTGTTCCAGCTTCGTGGCAACCGCATTGCCCGGTGCACTGCCTGCCGCGCTTGCCATCTCGCTTGCGATCTCGTTCGCCGTCCCGCTCGCCATTGCATTCTCCGTCTGATTCGCCATTGCGTTTTCCAGCCTGTCCACAGTTGCCCCGGTCAGGAGCGATAGTCCGCATTGATGCTGACGTAATCGTGCGACAGGTCGCAGGTCCAGATCGTCGCTTCCGCTTGTCCACGGCCAAGCACCACGCGCACGCCGATTTCGCTCTGCTTCATCACGCGCTGACCGTCTTCTTCGCGATAGTCCGGGTTCCGGCCTCCGGCTTTCGCGACCCAGATATCGTCCAGGTAAAGATCGATCAGATCGGTATTCAGATCGTCGACGCCGGCATAACCGATTGCCGCCAAAATGCGCCCCAGGTTCGGATCGGAGGCGAAGAAAGCGGTCTTGACCAAGGGCGAATGCCCGATCGCATAGCCGATCTTCCGGCATTCCTCGGCGCTCGCGCCGCCCTCGACCTTGATGGTGATGAATTTAGTCGCGCCTTCGCCGTCGCGCACGATCAATTGCGAGATCTCCTGAGCCAGATCCAGCAGTGCCTCACGCAGTGCACGATAAGCCGGCGTATCCGCCGAGGTGATCTTCGGCAACGGCGACTGACCGGATGCGGCAATCACGAACGAATCGTTCGTCGACGTATCGCCGTCGATGGTCACGCAATTGAACGAACGATCGGCAACGTCGCGGACCAACGCGGTCAACAGCGCCGGATCAATACCGGCATCGGTGCCGATAAAACCGAGCATCGTCGCCATGTTCGGCTTGATCATGCCGGCACCCTTGCTGATGCCGGTCATCACCACGCGATGACCGTCGATCGTCACTTCACGCGAAGCGGCTTTCGGCAAGGTATCGGTCGTCATGATCGCTTCGGCCGCCTGGTACCAGTTTGCCTCCGCGCGGCAGGCGATGGCAGCCGGTAGCCCGGCGATCAATCGATCAACCGGCAGCGGCTCCAGAATGACGCCGGTCGAGAACGGCAGCACCTGCTCGGGTGCGATGTCCAGCAACTCGGCCAATGCAGCGCACGTCTGGCGCGCGTGTTCGAGTCCCGGCGCACCGGTGCCCGCGTTCGCATTACCGGTATTGACGACCAGCGCCCGAATGCCGGAACCTGCCGCATCGGCATGCTCGGCTTGATACGCGAGATGGCGACGGCACACGGTGACCGGTGCCGCGCAGAAGCGGTTCAACGTAAAGACACCGGCGACACTCGCGCCCGCATCCAGCGAAATGACCAATACGTCTTTGCGGTTCGGCTTACGGATATGCGCTTCAGCCCAACCGAGCGTGATGCCCGCGACCGGGTGCAGCGACGCTGGCGTGATCTTCGGAAAATTGACGGCCATGACAGGCTCCGTAAAGAGGTTCGTTGCTGCTGTCGATCGTGCTATCGACTGCACGGCGGGCGGCCCGTCCGGGATACGCCGTCGGCCCGCGCTTTTCGATGATACGAAGCAAATCGGCCGACCCTGAGGTCAGCCGATGGCGCAGTCAGCTGAATCGACAGCTTAACGAGATATTAGTCTGTTCAGACGATTTTACCGTGACACTGCTTGTACTTCTGACCGCTTCCGCAAGGACAGGGATCGTTTCGCCCGACCTTCGGATAGCCGCCCGGCGGCAGATGCGCATCCGGTGCGGGCAACGGCGACTCGTCCGTCTGGCCGTAAGCGCCCGGTGCGAAACCCGCCGGATGCGTGGCCGCCGCTGCAGTGGATGCCGCCGCAGCAATATCGGCCTTGCTGGCCGTCGTCGATGTCGATCCGAGAACCGAACCGGCGGCCCCGGCTGCCGTGGCGTTCGTCTGATTCGTCAGATTCCCACCGCTCGCCGGGTCCAGCGAACCGGTTTCGACGATGTCGCTGCCATCCACATCCGAATGGTGGAATTCGACCGTCCCTGCGTGCGCGGCGTCTTCCTCAACCTGGCCAGTCACTTCTTCCAACTGCTCTGGCGATTGGATCTGCACATTCATGATGAAGCGGATCACTTCGGATTTGATCGCATCGAGCGTCTGCGCAAACAGCTCGAAAGACTCCCGCTTGTATTCCTGCTTCGGATTCTTCTGTGCATAACCGCGCAGATGAATGCCCTGACGCAGGTGATCGAGCGCCGCCAGATGCTCACGCCAACGACTATCGAGCGTCTGCAGCATCACTGTGCGTTCGAAACCGTTGAAGCCTTCGCGGCCCACCGTCGCGACCTTCGTCTCGTACACCGCATCCGCGTCTTCGAGCACCTTCTCGACGATATCGTCGTCGGTCACGTTCTGCGCTTCCTTGACCAGTTCGCTCAGCGGCACGACGAGTTGGAATTCGTCGCGCAACGCCGTTTCGAGCCCGGACAGATTCCACTGCTCTTCGATGCTGTTCACCGGCACATAGGTACGGACCAGATCGGTGAACACCGATGCCCGCATCGCCGCGATCGTCTCGGAAATGTCGCTTGCTTGCAGCAACTCATTACGTTGCTGATAGATCACCTTGCGCTGATCGTTCGACACATCGTCGTATTCGAGCAGTTGCTTACGAATATCGAAGTTGCGTGCCTCGACCTTGCGTTGGGCGGATTCGATCGAACGGGACACGATGCCCGCCTCGATCGCTTCGCCTTCCGGCATCTTCAACCGATCCATGATCGCGCGCACGCGGTCGCCCGCAAAAATGCGCAGCAGCGGATCTTCCAGCGACAGGAAGAAACGCGACGAACCCGGATCGCCCTGGCGTCCGGCCCGGCCGCGCAGCTGATTATCGATCCGGCGCGATTCGTGGCGTTCGGTGCCGATGATGTGCAGACCGCCCGACGCCTTCACTGCGTCATGCAACGCTTGCCATTCGTCGTGCAGCTTCTGGATCATCGCCGGCTTGTTCGCGTCCGGAATCGCCGCATCGGCCTCAATGAATCCAGCCTGCTTCTCGACATTGCCGCCCAGCACGATGTCGGTGCCGCGACCGGCCATATTCGTCGCGATCGTGATCATCTTCGGACGCCCGGCCTGCGCGATGATCTCCGCTTCGCGCGCGTGTTGCTTCGCGTTCAGCACCTGATGCGGCAGCTTCACCTGATCGAGCAGATGCGATAACAGCTCGGAACTCTCGATCGATGTCGTGCCGACCAACACCGGTTGGCCGCGTTCGTAGCAGTCGCCGATTTCCCGGATCACCGCGTCGTAACGCTCTTTCGCGGTCTTGTAGATCTGATCCTGCTTGTCGATCCGCTTCGGCACCCGGTTCGTCGGGATGATCACCGTTTCCAGGCCGTAGATCTCCTGGAATTCGTACGCCTCGGTATCGGCGGTGCCGGTCATCCCGCACAGCTTCTCGTACATCCGGAAGTAATTCTGGAACGTGATCGACGCGAGGGTCTGGTTCTCGTTCTGAATCTTGACGCCTTCCTTCGCCTCGACCGCCTGATGCAAGCCCTCGGACCAGCGACGACCGGTCATCAAACGGCCGGTGAATTCGTCGACGATCACGACTTCGCCGTCCTGCACCACGTAATGCTGATCGCGCAGGAAAAGCGTATGCCCACGCAAGGCTGCATATACGTGATGCATCAGCGTGATGTTCTGCGGCGCGTACAAACTTTCGCCCTCGCCGATCAGGCCCCATTCGGCCAGCAAGCTCTCGGCCTTCTCGTGACCGCTCTCGGTCAAGAAGACCTGACGCGCTTTTTCGTCGAGCGTGTAGTCGCCGGGGACTTCCACACCGGTGCCGTCTGCCTTTTCTTCGCCGATCTGGCGCGACAGCAGTGGCGGCAGCGCGTTCATCCGCACGTACAGTTCGGTGTGATCTTCAGCCTGACCGGAAATGATCAGCGGCGTACGCGCTTCATCGATCAGGATCGAATCCACTTCGTCGACGATCGCGAAGTTCAGCGGCCGCTGCACGCGTCCTTCGACCTCATAGACCATATTGTCGCGGAGGTAATCGAAACCGAACTCGTTGTTCGTGCCGTAGGTGATGTCCGCGGCGTACGCCTGCTGCTTCGACGCATGATCCATCTGCGACAGATTGATGCCCACCGACAGACCCAGCCAGTTGTACAGCCGCGCCATCCATTCCGCATCGCGTTGGGCCAGGTAGTCATTGACAGTGACCACGTGCACACCCTTGCCGGGCAGTGCATTCAGGTAAGCGGCCAGCGTCGCGCAGAGCGTCTTGCCTTCGCCGGTGCGCATTTCACCGATCTTGCCTTCGTGCAACGCCATCCCGCCGATCAACTGCACGTCGAAGTGGCGCATCTTCAGCACGCGACGGCTCGCCTCGCGGCAAACGGCGAACGCTTCGGGCAACAGCTTGTCGAGCGTTTCACCATTGGCGATGCGCTGACGGAACTCGGCGGTTTTTCCCTGCAACTGTTCGTCGGTCAGCTTCTCGATTTGCGGTTCGAGTGCATTGATCGCGACGACGGTTTTTCGGTACTGCTTGACCAGTCGCTGATTGCGGCTGCCAAATACTTTCTGGAGAATTCCGGAAATCATCAGGTCGTTTTTATGCGTCGCCGCGTTAATGAAGTGCGCCTGCCATGGCGGGCAGCCCTTCGTGCGTCGGTGGGCTCGTTAGAGAATTGGGCATTTTATCACGCGGAATCGTTCGGTCGCCCTGTGACCTGCGCGCAATCGCATGCTGGCCGATTGGCCAGGTTTTTCGCCGCTGGCCAGGCAGGGTTCCCCCTCTGTATCGCGCATCGGCGTGAACGCGAGAGGAGCGGGCTTTTGTTGACGGATTCCCCGTCTGACCTCCGCCCTGCACCGCGACAGTGGTATGCTGGCCACTTGGCTAGGGCTGTCGGCTGATCGGCCCGTCGCTTGTTGTTCCCGTCTTGTGTTTCTGCTTCGTTTCCGCTTTTTCTTCGTCTCGCGCCCACTCAATGAGCCGTCCGTTTTCGTTCAATTCGTCCGCCAGGACCCCTCGGCCGACCGTGTCTTCCGCGCCCGGGTTCCGCGCTCGGCCGGCGTCGACCGCC
>CAWUJR010000166.1:0-7690 GCA_963922375.1 uncultured Robbsia sp. | reverse complement strand
GCAGCGGATGGCCGCTTGCCTCATAGCCCGCGCCGCCCACCGGCGCCTCTTCCAGCTCGAAGCGCTCGTCGAGCGCGTTCAGCACTTTCGTCGCTTCTGCGACGATCTCCGGACCGATGCCGTCACCTGGCAATACCGCGATCTTCATTTCCGTTCCTTCGCTTCGTTTTTGCTTCGTTTTTGCTTCGCTTCGCTACGCAAAGACGCCCGCTCTGCGGCATCTACCGCCGCGCTGACCGTCGCGTCGTCTTTCGTCGTTACAGCACGCGGTTCGCCAACCACGGCTGGCGCAATAGCCGCTCGGCCTCGAATCGCTTGATCTCATCCGAATGGCGCAGTGTCAGCCCAATATCGTCAAAACCGTTGACCATGCAGTACTTACGGAAGGCAGCAATCTCGAACGGATACTCGATGCTCCCGTCGCCGTTACGCACCACCTGCGCTTCCAGGTCGATCGTCAGCGAAAAACCGTTGAAGGCAAACGTGTCCTGGAACAGGCGATCCACTTGCTTGTCCGTCAGCACGATCGGCAGCAAGCCATTCTTGAACGAATTATTGAAGAAAATGTCGGCAAAGCTGGGCGCAATCACCGCACGGAATCCGTACTGGCTCAGTGCCCATGGCGCGTGTTCGCGCGAGCTGCCGCAGCCGAAATTCTCACGCGCGAGCAGCACGGTGGCGCCCTGATAGCGTGCCTGGTTCAGCGTGAATTCCGGATTCAACGGACGGTTCGTGCAGTCTTGCCCCGGCTCACCGTGGTCCAGATAGCGCCACTCGTCGAACAGATTCTGACCGAAACCGGTCCGCTGGATCGACTTCAGAAATTGCTTCGGAATAATCGCATCGGTATCGACGTTTGCACGATCGAGCGGCGCCACCAATCCGGTATGTACGACAAATTTTTCCACGATTCAGCTCTCCAACAATGCGTTAGCCCATCGAGCGGATGTCGACGAAATGCCCTTCGATCGCCGCAGCCGCCGCCATCGCCGGGCTCACCAGATGGGTACGCCCGCCCGCACCCTGACGGCCTTCAAAGTTCCGGTTCGAAGTGGACGCGCAACGCTCGCCCGGATCCAAGCGGTCCGCATTCATCGCCAGGCACATCGAGCAGCCCGGATCGCGCCACTCGAAACCCGCCTCCAGGAAGACCTTGTCGAGTCCCTCGCGTTCGGCTTGCGCCTTCACGAGACCCGAGCCCGGCACGACCATGGCCAAACGGATGTTCGCCGCCACCTTGCGATTCAGACGCTTCACCACATAGGCCGCCGCGCGGATGTCCTCGATACGGCCATTCGTGCAGGAACCAATGAAGATCTTGTCGACCTGGATCGACGCGATCGGCGTATTCGGTTCAAGCGCCATGTACTTCAGCGCGCGTTCGATCGCGTCGCGCTTGACCGGGTCCTTCTCGTTCTCCGGATCCGGCACCCGGCCATCGATCGATGTCACCATTTCCGGCGACGTGCCCCAGGTGACCTGCGGAATGATATCGGCTGCCTGCAGCGACACCTCGCGATCGAAATGCGCACCCGCGTCGGACGTCAGCGTGCGCCAATAGCGCTCGGCGGCCGGAAACTCACTCTCTGACGGCGCAAACGGACGATTGCGCACGTAATCGATCGTGATGTCGTCCACGGCCACCAGGCCCGAGCGCGCGCCGGCTTCGATGGCCATATTGCACAGCGTCATCCGGCCTTCCATCGACAGCGAACGAATCGTCGATCCGCTGAACTCGATCGCATAGCCATTGCCGCCCGCGGTACCAATCTTGCCGATGATCGCCAGCGCGATGTCTTTCGCGGTGCAACCGCGCGGCAGAACGCCCTCGACATTGACGCGCATGTTCTTGCTCTTCTTCTGCAATAACGTTTGCGTCGCCAGCACGTGCTCGACTTCGGACGTTCCGATGCCGTGTGCGAGCGCGCCGAACGCGCCGTGCGTCGACGTATGCGAGTCGCCACAGACGATCGTCATGCCGGGCAATGTCGCCCCCTGTTCGGGTCCGATGATATGCACGATGCCTTGACGCAAATCGTTCATTTTGAACTGCGTGATGCCGGCAGCATCGCAATTTGCGTCCAGCGTATCGATCTGCAGCTTCGAGATCGGATCGGCAATACCCTCATCGCGACCGACGGTGGGCACGTTGTGATCGGACACCGCCAGATTCGCACTGATGCGCCAGACCGGGCGCTTCGCTAGCTTTAGCCCCTCGAATGCCTGTGGACTGGTCACTTCGTGCAAAAGTTGACGGTCGATGTACAGCGTTGCCGTACCATCGTCTTCGGTGCGGACCACATGCGAGTCCCACAGTTTGTCGTACAGGGTCTGGGCCATCTCGAGAAGCGGACGTTTCTACCGCATAGCTTATTGGGGGATTGAATCGACGATTATGCCATAGTAAGCACCGCATTTTTCTTGTCGACGCAACTATTTCCGGCGGGACGAAACAGGTGTCGGGGTCGTTTGCAACACGAACACACCGGCCAGGATGCAAGCCATCGCCATTGGGTCGATCCAACTGAACGGCTCGCCGACGTACCACCCGATCAGCAAGGCGACCACGGGTGGCAGATAGGTGACCGATGCGGCGGCCACGGCGCCAAAGGTCTGAATCACGAAGTAATACAGGATGTACGCGATACCGGTGCCGACAATACCCAGACCCACCACGACGCCGAACAACGCGCCGGGATCGGCAGCGATCTGCGCGATGCCGCGCATCGGCGTCACCGCAGCGATGCAAATCAACGCAAATCCAAACTGATAGGCCGCGCAAGCGGTCGGCGGGATGCCCAACGGGGCGATGCACTTCTTCGCGTAAACGAACGATGCGCCCAGGCTCAGCGAGCCCGCCAACAGATACAGCGTCCCCCAACCGGTGACGCTTTCCGGGCCCGGGTGGCCGCCTCCGTGCCAGGGCTGCGCGATCAAAATCGTGCCGGCCAGGCCCAGCAACACACCGATCCCTTTGCGCAGCGTCAGCGTATCGCAGCGCAGAACCAGCACGGCGATCACGAAGGCAAACAGCGGTACCGTGCCGCTGATCATCCCCGCCACACCGGAATTCATGATCATCGCCCCGCGGACGTAGAAGTAATAGCAGAGCGTCGCCGACAGCATCGACATCGCCAGAAAGTGATACCAGTAGCGCAAATGCCGCCAGTGCAGCTCACCGCGACACAATGCGAACAAGAACAAAGCGGTAAAGCCGAACAGGATGCGCAGAAATACCACCTGATTCGGCGTGACCCAGACCGCTCCGCGTTTCATGAATAGAAAGTTCGCCCCCCAGGCCAGGCCGAGCAACGCGAACGCGAATCCCCCACGACAGCGAACCGGGCACAGCCGGCCCCACAGCGTCTGTGGCGCCTCGGGAAAATGCACGCGCGTGTGTCGCGCCCGCGCGGCTTCGTGGTCGATTTCGTGGGCGGTTTCGTGGTCGATTTCGTGGTCGATTTCGTGGGCGGTTTCTTGTCCTGCCTCGCGCCCTTTCTCTTGCTGCATGACTGCCTCCTCTGATTGGCTCGACTGCTGCAGACCTGCCTGCTCGCCTGCTGGCCGAGACATCGCCGATGTTCTATCGATAAGAAAACCGGAACCGCGCCAATCATATAGGAGTGCTATCTTAAAAAAAGAACATCGGAAAATGAGAAGTGGGCGGAGAAACGATCGTCATGGGGACGGTCAGCGTTATTTTGACAGCCGCGACATCGACATCGAGACGCCCGCCCGTGGATCGGGACTACAATGCCCTCACTCTCTTTCATGCAAGGTGCCGCCATGGAACAGCAAATAGGAAAAGTCCGATTCTTTGACAGTGTCACACAGCAAGAAATCGACACAACCGCGATCGAAATCGCGTTACCGAACGGGCAGCGCTTCCACATCGAAAACCTTCCGGGTCGCGATGGGGCTGCGGTGTTTTATATGCCGTCGGATCCGGAAAGACGCCAAGTAAGTGCCTTCGTCATCGAACCGGGCGGCGCGAATCTATTCGCGGTGAATGTCGCAAGCTGGTCGCGCTTGCACATCGATGGCGACGAACCGTCGGCCTGCGAGATCGTATCGCCATAAGCAAACAAGGCGAACCGCGCAGTCGCACGGTTCGCCTTGTTCGAACCCATTAGCGTGTGTTCGCCGTCCAATAACGGCGCACACCGCAATGCCGTCTTATACGCTAGACGCTCAACGCTCGTCCACCTTCTTTGCGCCACGCGACGTTTCGCCCACATACAATTGACGCGGACGGCCGATCTTTTGATCCGGATCGGCGATCATTTCATTCCACTGCGCAATCCAGCCCACCGTGCGTGCCATCGCGAAGATGCAGGTGAACATCGACGTCGGGATGCCCAGCGCGCGCTGCACGATACCCGAATAGAAGTCGACGTTCGGGTAGAGCTTGCGGGCGACGAAGTATTCGTCTTCCAGCGCGATCTTTTCCAGCGCCATCGCCAGCTTGAACAGCGGATCGTCGTGCAGACCGAGTTCGTCCAGCACCTCGTGGCAAGTTTCACGCATCAGCTTCGCGCGCGGGTCATAGTTCTTGTAGACCCGGTGACCGAAGCCCATCAGCTTTACGCCCGAATTCTTGTCTTTCACCTGCGCGATGAATTCCGGAATCTTATCGACCGAGCCGATTTTTTCCAGCATATTCAGTGCCGCTTCGTTCGCACCACCGTGCGCCGGGCCCCACAGACAGGCGATGCCGGCAGCGATACAGGCGAACGGATTCGCGCCCGACGAACCGGCCAGACGCACGGTCGAGGTCGACGCATTCTGCTCGTGATCCGCATGAAGGATCAGGATCCGATCGAGCGCGCGTACCAGTACGTCGTTGACCTTGTACTCTTCGCACGGGTTCGAGAACATCATCCGCATGAAGTTCGCGCTGTACGACAGATCATTACGCGGATACACGAACGGCTGACCGATCGTATATTTGTACGCCATCGCCACCATCGTCGGCAGCTTGGCGATCAGGCGGATCGCCGACACTTCGCGATGATGCGGATCGGTGATGTCGAGCGAGTCGTGATAGAACGCGGACAGCGCGCCGACCGAGCCGGTCAGAATCGCCATCGGGTGCGCATCGCGACGGAAACCGCGGAAGAAGAAATGCATCTGCTCGTGCACCAGCGTGTGCTTGGTCACGGTCTCGACGAAATCAGCCTTCTGCTTCGCGTTTGGCAGTTCGCCGTGCAACAGCAAGTAGCAGGTTTCAAGGAAGTCGGCATTCGTTGCCAGATCTTCGATCTTGATACCGCGGTAGAGCAACTCGCCCTTATCGCCATCGATATACGTAATCGTCGAATTACAGGAAGCGGTCGACATGAAACCCGGATCGTACGTGAACTTTCCGGTCTGCCCGTACAGCTTGCGGATGTCGATGACATCGGGACCCAGCGTCCCCTGATAGATCGGCAGCTCAACGCTGGGGGAGTCGTCGGAAAACGATAGGGTGGCTTTTACGTCTGACGTAGTCGGAGTCATGTGCTTCTTCCTCTAATCGAATTAAAAAGGGCGGCCCACAGGCGCTCCGGTGCGACGATCCGCTAAAGCGGACCGGCATCGGCCGTCGCGCCGTTACGGGCTATACCGACCGCAGCATGGCCAGAACACGCTCGACATCGGGCGTGGCCATCGCGCCTTCCGGCGCGCGCTTCTCCAGTAACAAATCGAACAGATCGGTGTCCGTCAGGTCCAGCAACTGCACCAGACCCGTCACGTCGGCATCGCTGAGATCGTGCTCGTAACGGTCCAGAAAACGTTGCAGGATCAGATCGTTCTCGAGCAGTCCCCGGCGCGAGCGCCAGCGAAGGCGCGTGCGCCGAAGCGGATCGGCCTGGTGGGAAGCGCTGCTATCCACGCGAGTCTCCATCGCGTGGTTATACCGCTCGCCGGAACCTCAATTCCTTTATCTTGCCGATCGCTTGCGTCGGATTCAAGTTCTTCGGGCAGACGTCCAGGCAATTCATGATGGTGTGGCAACGGAACAAACGGTATGGATCTTCCAGATTGTCCAGGCGCTCCCCGGTCGCCTGGTCGCGGCTATCGGCAATGAAGCGGTACGCCTGCAACAGCCCGGCAGGGCCGACAAACTTGTCCGGATTCCACCAGAAGCTCGGGCACGCGGTCGAACAGCAAGAGCACAGGATGCACTCGTACAGACCGTCCAGCTCGTCGCGCTCTTCCGGTGTCTGCAACCGCTCTTTTTCAGGCGGCGGCGTGTCATTGATCAGATACGGCTTGATCGAATGGTATTGATTGAAGAACATTGTCATGTCCACGATCAGATCGCGGATGACCGGCAGACCCGGCAACGGCCGCAGCACGATCTTCTCGGGCAGATCATTCATATTGGTCAGGCAGGCCAGACCATTCTTGCCGTTGATGTTCATCGCGTCCGAGCCGCAGACGCCCTCACGGCATGAGCGACGAAAACCGATCGATTCATCGATCGCCTTTAGCTTCACCAATGCGTCCAGCAACATCCGTTCGTGCGAATCGATTTCGATTTCGTACGTCTGCATACGCGGCGCTGCGTCCTGATCCGGATCGTAGCGATACACTTCAAAAATTCGTTTGCTCATGATTCGTCCTTTCCCAGTCCGTCGACATGATCCATTAGAACGTCCGCGCCTTCGGCGGCACCGATTCGACGGTCAACGGCGTCATTTTCACCGGCTTGTACTCCAGGCGATGATCCGCGCTGTAGAACAGCGAATGCTTCATCCAGTTCTCGTCGTCGCGCGTCTCAAAGTCGCGATGCGCATGGGCGCCACGGCTTTCCTTGCGCGCTTCGGCTGCAATCATCGTCGCCTTGGCCACTTCGATCAGGTTTTCCACTTCCAGCGCCTCAACGCGCGCCGTATTGAACACCTTTGACTTGTCTTTCAGATATACGTGCTTGGCGCGCTCGACCAGCTCGCCCATTTTGCCAACGCCCTGCGACAGCAGTTCCGACGTCCGGAACACACCGGCATGCGCCTGCATCGTCTTACGGATGTCGTTCGCGATGTCCTGCGAATATTCGCCCGATGTCGTGCCTTCGAGGCGCGACAAACGCGACATCGTGAAATCGGCTGCATCGGCCGGCAGCGGCTTGTGGCCACCCAACGACTCGATGTGCTTGACGATGTGATTGCCTGCCGCACGGCCGAACACCACCAAATCCAGCAGCGAGTTCGTGCCCAGACGATTGGCACCGTGTACAGAGACGCACGAGCACTCGCCCACTGCATAGAAACCGTGCACCGGCGCGTTGGCATCGCCTGATTTGCCGACCACCTGACCGTGGATATTGGTCGGAATACCGCCCATCTGATAATGAATCGTCGGCACGACCGGAATCGGCTCGCGGATGCAATCCACGTTCGCGAACTTCATGGCGATTTCGCGAATCGACGGCAAGCGCTTCATGATCGTGTCCGCACCGATGTGCGACAGATCCAGCAGCACGTAGTCGGCGTTCGGACCGCACCCACGCCCTTCCTTGATTTCCTGGTCCATCGACCGGGACACGAAGTCACGCGGCGCCAAGTCCTTGAGCGTCGGCGCGTAACGTTCCATGAAGCGTTCGCCGTTCGAGTTACGCAGAATCCCACCCTCACCGCGCACCCCTTCGGTGATCAGCACGCCCGCGCCGGCCACGCCGGTCGGGTGGAACTGCCAGAACTCCATG
>CAWUJR010000165.1:0-7700 GCA_963922375.1 uncultured Robbsia sp. | reverse complement strand
ACCTGCGGTCTCGTCCTCCAGGATGATGTCCTGGCCCGGACGCAATTGACTAAGGAGCGTGCCGAAGAGGGCGCTACGGGCGATGGGGCCATCGACGAAGACCAAGCCGCTGCTGCCCAGCAGTTCCAATGCAACGTCCGCGCTCAGCGCAATGTAGAGGAGCGCGAGGCCGCGACGGGCGCTCCGGCCCTCCAGTTCGGGGCCGACGAAATGACCGTGCAGCCGCGAACGCGGAAAGAAGCCATCGGCCTCGGCAAAACTCGGCACGGCGAACTGGCCGCGCACAATCACGCCCAGCACATCCTCCAGCGTCGCGTCTTCCTGCTGCTCCCCGCTGATCGTCGCGTACTCCCGTCCCGCCATCGACAACGCACAACAGACCGGCTGCCCGGCGATATCGGCATTCAGCGAGACGCCCAGTTGTTCACCGTCTTCGCGCACCGCCCGCTCATTCGAAAAGCCGACGAGCCATGTGCCGGACGACAGCAGCGTCAGCTTTTCTGTTCCGGCCGCCTGACATCGATAGAAGTTGGCAGAACTGTCGTGAAGGCCGCAGCGGATGCGCGGCCGGTTTTGCCATCCGAGATCGGCGGTATGTTCGAGGGTCAACGGACCTAATGCTTCCCATGCGGGACGCACGTCCGGCATCAAGTGGTCCCATCCCAGTCTGGCGACAATCGGTGCGAAAGAACGGTTCGGAACGTCCCAAAGATGACTCAGCGCCGCGAGCGTGGTGACTTCACTCGCAGCGACGCCCGATAGTCGCCATGCCCAGTACTGCGGTCCAGATAGAAAAAACTTGGCCGTACGAAATGCCTGCCGATTGAGGCGCTCCCACCATAGCAACTGGCATGTCGAATGCAGGACGCCCTGCACGATTTGACTGCCACGCGCCGGATAGGGGTCCGTGAGCCCGGCATAGGCGAGTTGCACGTCCTGCGGCGCACTGGATTCGTAGTCCGGCAGCGAGACGACCTCGCCGTTGTGGAGGAGCAGATAGCCCAGGCAACCGTGCGTCGTCGTGATGATGTCGTCGATACGATAGTTCCGTCCGAAAGCACGCAGTCCTTCGAACAGGAAATGCTCGGTATAAAGCAGGTCCATGACTTTGTACGGGCCCGCTTGGATTTGCCGGTTGATCGCCGAACGGCGCTCCAGGATCTTGCCATCGATGGTCACGATGGAAAGTTTGATGTTCGTCTTGCCGATATCAAAGACGGCAATAGGCATGTGACGTCTCCTCACAAGGTCGCTCTTTTCTCCCGCCGCTTGGCAGGCGAGGCAGGCTGTCGGCCCCGGCGATGTTTTACATATGAACATCCAAGATAACGTTTGTCAATTAGGCTTTACATTTGAATTGCCGTGAGCGACATTTGCATTCATCAGCCTTGGGAGCCGATTGCCCAACCGCCCGATGCGGGTGTGCAGGACACGGATCGGCAGTCGATCGCCCGCCCCGTAGGAGTACTGCTTGCCGGATCGGCATCGCACAACATTTCATTGAAGGAAAGCGCAGCGTGAAGGATTTGGACGCCGTTCGAGCAATGTCAGAAACGGTTCGCGACGTTCCTGTGGAGTTTCAGGGGAATGCGCTTTTATGGACCGCTTGGCTCTACTACGAAGAGGGCATGACGCAACAAGCGGTGGCCGACACGCTTCGCGTATCGCGTGCCACTGTGAACAAGTTGCTACAAACGGCGCGTGACGAGGGCATCGTGACGATTCGGGTGGCACCAACGCAATTGGCGACCGTGCGCGGCGCACACGATTTGCAACGTCGCTACGGACTCGCGGCCGTGATCGTCGTTCCTGCAGACGGGAGCGTCGGTCAGGAGTACGCGCGCATCGGTCGTGCCGCGGGGTCGTATCTTGAGACGATCGTCCAGCCGGACGACAGCGTGGCGATATGCTGGGGTAAAACGGTGCTTGCGATGTCGCAGACCGCACCGCAGCGGACGCTGCCGAACCTGACCATCGTGCAGGCGGCCGGCGGTGCGGTGGGCGCATTCGAATCGTCGACGGAGCGATGTGCGACGAATCTGGCCGCACGTTTCGGTGCGCGCTGCGTGAATCTGGATGCGCCGGGTATCGTGTCGACTTCGGCATTGAAAGACGCTTTGATGGCGGAGCGGCTTATCATGGACAAATTCGCATTCCTCCGGCGCTGCTCGAAAATCGTCTTCAGCATTGCCGATCTTGGTTCACAAAGCACCGCGTTCGTCAGCGGCTATCTCAACGCAGAAGAAACGCAACCTTATCGCGACGCCGGTGCAGTAGGCGTGATGGCAGGACGATTCTTCGACATGGAGGGCAAGCCCGTGATCGGTGCGCTTGATGCACGCATGATCGGCATTACGTTGGATGAACTGCGGCAGATCCCGGAAAGAATCTGCATCGCGGGCGGCCACGCGAAGGTCAGCGCGTTGCATGCGATGCTGGTCGGCGGCAATGCGACGGTGTTGGTGACGGACGAAGAGACGGCGGTCGCTTTACTGCGATACCCCACGCCGTCACGGGCACGCACGCCGCAACGATAGCGGGCCAGTCCGATCCCCGTTATCCAAACGCGAGTCGCTCGAGCCGCGCCGCGTGCTCCTCTTTCAGTACGTCGACGAATGCTCGGGTCAGCCGGGCCGGGCTTTGATAAGGCGGGAAGAGCAGGTAGGTCGGAAACATCACTTCCGGCAGGAAAGGTCGCAACACGATATCGGAGCCCGCGAAATCCATCGCGACGATCGGGTGCGCGAGCGTCACGCCCATCTTGCATCGCACCATTTCGCAGCAAATGGCCGCGTACTGCGCCTCGGTGGCCAGAATCCGGTTCACGCCGGCGCGTGTAAACACGTCGTCCGTCACTGCACGCGTGCCATCTCCGTGGCATAGCGAGATAAACGGCTCCCCCTCGAAATCGCGCGGTCGCAGCACGGTTTTGTTCGCGAGGCGATGCCCGCGCGGGATCACGCATACCGCCGCCTGCATCGATAGCAGCTCGATTTCGCACTTTGTCGCTTCACTGGTATAGACGGCCAGACCCAAGTCGCAGAAATGCGATGACGCCCAGTGATTCACCGTCGAGGACGTGTTGACGTGTAATGACGCGGTGACATCGGGATGCGACGCCTGAAACCGTTGGATCGCGTGCGGCACTAACGTCCAGCCGAATGAGGGCATCGACGCGATACGCAGGCGACCGGTGCCGAGATTCTTGATCTGCGCGGCCGCATTGGTCAGTTCCGACAAGCCAACGAATGCGCGCTCGACCTCGCGAAAAAAGGCGGTGCCCTCGCTGGTCGGAATCAGCCGCACGCCGCTTCGCTCGAACAGCTGCATCCCCAGTTCCCGTTCGAGCTGCGTGATCAGCCGGCTGATATTTGGCTGTGACGTGAACATCTCCTTTGCTGCGGCCGTCATCGACCCCGCCACCATCACGACCCGAAACGCCTCTATATGTTTGAGATTCACTGCGCCAGTCCATATCAAATGTGTATAGCTCGCCATTTTATTCCTATTGGACGCTATGCATTTGTTTGACAAAAATGGTATCGCGTCCGAGGAGGACGGCGCCGGGTGGCGACGCATCGCGCCGGGCGGGAACAGGCGGGTAACGACATGGCGACGGAGTGGCAAGCGGGATGAGTGAACAAAAATTGCAGAAGACGATACGACTGGGATTGTCGATCCGGTACCTGGGCTATCACATTGCCGCGTGGCGTCATCCGGACGTGCCGGCCGACGGAGCGATCCATTTCGAGTATTTCCTCGACAGCGCGCGGCGGGCGGAGGCAGAGAAGTTGGACATGATTTTCTTCGCCGACGGTCTGGGGATTCGCGCGAACGACGATCCTGCAGGATCACTCGCACGCGATATGAAAAACGTGGAGCTCGAGCCGCTCACCACCCTCAGCGCGATTGCTGCATGCACGACACATATCGGCTTGGTGGCGACCGCGTCGACCACGTACAACGAACCCTTCCACGTCGCCCGGAAGTACGCATCGATCGACCATATCAGTAAGGGACGCGCCGGCTGGAACGTCGTGACGTCGTGGTCGGAACAAGAAGCGTGGAATTTTGGACGCGATACCCATTTGGGGTACGACGAACGCTATGAGCGCGCAGACGAATTCGTCGATGTCGTTCGAAAGCTGTGGGACAGCTGGGAGGCAGAAGCCTTTCTGCGCGACAAGGCCTCGGGCGTGTTCTATGACGAATCCAAATTGCACGTGCCGCATCACAAGGGCAAACACTTCAAGGTCCGGGGCCCGTTGAATGCCGCACGCACGCCGCAGGGACGTCCGATCATCGTCCAGGCCGGCGCATCGGAACAGGGCCGGGAGATTGCGGCGCGATACGCCGATGTGGTTTATAGCGGCGGTTCGGATCTGAAAAAAGCCCAAGCCTACTATGCCGACGTGAAAGGGCGGATGGCAAAGCACGGCAGATGTCCAGAGGATCTGCTCATCATGCCGGGCCTCACTATCTACACCGGGCGCACGCACGAAGAAGCACAGGCCCACTTCGAGCAGTTGCAGGACCTGATCCACCCAACGATCGGCTTGTCGTTGCTCTATAACGCGTTCGGCGACCTGTCTGCATACGATGTCGACGCTCCGTTCCCCGATGTCGAGCCGCTTGGCACGAAGAGCATTGGCAACAACATCATCGCCGTCGCCAAGGAAAAGAACTTGTCGATCCGCGGCGTCTACAAGCACATGGCGGCAGCCAGCAGTGGCGGCTATATCGTCGGCACTCCCGAGGTCGTCGTCGATCACATGGCCTTGTGGGTGAACGAGGGGGCGGCAGACGGCTTCAATATCTGTCCGCCGATCATGCCCGGCGGAATGGATGACCTGTCGAACTTCATTCTGCCGGAATTACGCCGTCGCGGATTGTTTCGTACGGAATACGAGGGCACGACCCTGCGAGAAAATCTGGGGTTGTCACCGCTGGCATATGGCCGCTAGTGGTTCGTCGCGTACTGCCGCCCGTCGCGCTAGGTCGAACGTATCGAATCGTTGCAGCAACCGATGCAGCAACCGATGCAGCGACCAATATAGGTCAGGCAATCACACTTTGGACCATAACGCTTCTTTGGGGAACGTCGTATGAAGCTGAACTTGAAGGTAAATGTGAAGGCGAACGCAAAAGGGAAGATCAAGGCGGTGGCCGCTATTGCCGTACTGGCCGGCTGGGCGTTTTCGACCAGTGCATCGGCAGAACCTTTGAAGACCATTCGGATCGGTACCGATTCGACCTACCCGCCATTCGAATCGTTGGCGAAGAATGGCGACATCGTCGGCTTCGACGTCGATTTGGGCAATGCCCTCTGTGAAAAACTGCATGCGAAATGCGTATGGATCACCAGCAGCTTCGACGGTTTGATTCCGGGACTCGAAGCACGAAAGTTCGATATGGTGATGTCGTCGATGGCGGCAACGCCCAAACGGCGCGAACAGATCGACTTTACGGACAGGCTGTATCGCAACCAAACCAGAATGATCGCGCGCGACGGGACGGGCCTCATGCCGGATGTCGCACAGCTCGTGCATAAACGCATCGGCGTCGAGCAGGGCACGGTGCAAGAGACCTACGCAAAAGCCAAGTGGGTGCCGGCAGGGGTGGAGGTGTCCTCGTACCAGACGATGGATCAGGCTTATGTCGATCTGGAGAATGGCCGCGTGGACGCGATATTGGTCGATGCGGTGCAAGGCGAACTGGGTTTCCTGAACACACCGAAAGGGAAAGGATTCGCTTTTGCCGGAGACGTTATCTACGATCGCGCGATTATGGGCGACGGCGATGCTGTCGGTTTGAGGAAGGGCGACACCGCGCTGCGCGATGCATTGAATGGGGCGATTGCCGACATCTTGAAGGACGGCACGTACAAGCAAATCGAATCGAAATACTTCGCGTTCGACATGTACGGGAAGTAAGTCGAATAGCCGTCGGCGCGGGAAAATACTGACTGTAACTGACTGTAGTGACCCCGCCGCGCGGGCAGGGTCGTTGTCGATCGCGTTTACGCTTTGGACGAATCCAGCACCGGCTGACGATCAGGCGTAGGCGTATGCGAGGTAATGAAGAACAGCATCGCCAACACCCCAAGCAGGTCGATCGCCGCGCCCAGCAGGAAACCGCTGTCATAACCGCCGAGCCTTTCAACGGCCATGCCCATCACCGCCGGTCCGACAATGCCGGACGTATTCGCGAGCAAATGCACGAAGCCACCCACGCCACCAACATGCTCGGCCGGGATCAGCTCGTGAATGGTCGCCCAGCACCCCTGACATGCCCCGGCGAGGAACAACACGGCCAACGCGACCAACGCCACGATCAATACCGTCGAATGGACATGTCCGACGCCTAGAATCGAGAGGCCGGACAAGGCGAGGGGCACGATCGCCGTCATCTTTCGCGCAAACAGCTTGTTGCGCATCCGCTTGAACAGCATATCGGCGAAGATGCCACTTCCAAAGAAGCCGAGTCCGCCACACAGCCAGGGAATGATGCTGACCACGCTCATCGCCTGAATGCTGAGATGCAGACTGTCGGTGAAGTAGCTCGGCATCCAAGAGATAAACACATACAACATATAGTTGGCCGCGAACAAGCCTGCCGCGACTGCCAGCGTACTGGGCTGCAGCAGGAAGGACTTCAGCGGCGTACTGCCTTGACGCGGCGTGAGGTCCGCACTGTGTCGGCTGACTTCGATCAGTTCCCGTTCGGCCGCTCCCACGCGATGGTTGTCTGCCGGACTATTGGTGCCGAAGATCATCCACGCGGCCAGCCAGAGGAGACCGAGCGCGGCGATCACGACGAAGGACACGCGCCATCCGAGCGCATACGCGGTCAAACCGACGATCGGCCCGGCTATCGCGCTGCCGACCGTTTGACCGGAGAATGTGAACCCGATCATCGTCGCGGTTTCTTCCCGAGGGAACCAGTTGGTGATGGTCCGGTTCGTGGTCGCATTCATCGGCCCTTCGCCGAAACCGAATAACGTGCGCAGAAAGAGCAGGGAGACGAAGCCACCTGCGGTCGCGGTTAGCCCGCACACCAGAGACCAGCCGCCCATTGCCCAGGAAAACACGCGATGGGGGCCATAGCGGTCCGATAGACGTCCGCCGACAAACGCGAACAGCGAATAGCCGACGAAGAAGCTGCTGAAGATCAACCCCATCTGCGACGGCGACACATGCAGATCCCTTTTAAGGATAGGCGCGACTACGCCCAGCGCAGCACGGTCCATGTAGTTGACGGCCCCCGCGAGAAACAACAGCGTGGCCACGACATAACGATATTTTCCAGCTTTCATCTCGTCTCCAAATGAACTAAGTTTTCTATTTTTTGCGCGCAAGGGTCAGTCGAAACGCGCGATCGCGACCCAACTCGCGTCGTTTCCGCCCTCAACATGTTCTTGCAGCGTCAGCCGTCCACTCGCGCGGTCGATCGTGTACAGCGCCAGGCGTGCGTCGGTTTGCCCGGCGACCACCGCGAACTCGCCGTTCGGATCGATCGCGAAACTGCGCGGACTGCCCACTGTCGTCAGCGTATCGATGCGCTCGATGCGTCCGTTCGTTTGATCGATGGAAAACTGGCTCAACAATCCACGGGTGCGCTCGGACGTGTAAAGGAACCTGCCATCGGGTGTCATCTGAATGTCGGCGCAGTAGATCGAGTCCGGATCGGGCACGTCGTCG
>CAWUJR010000164.1:0-7714 GCA_963922375.1 uncultured Robbsia sp. | reverse complement strand
GGGCGGCTGCAGGGGCCAGAGCCTGAGCAAGAGCGTGGGCACGCGCAAGCGCGCGAGAGCGATTCGGACCATGTGTTGAATGCATCGGACGCGTCGGATGTGTCGGGTGCATCGTCCGCTGCGCCGCCCCAACCCCTTTCTGTTGCGCTGCACGAAGGAGTGTCGCTATGAAGAAGATTGCCGTGCTGGTGTCGGTCGGACGCCATCCTGTCAGTGGCACGCCGCGATACAGCCGCAACGATGCGGCGGCGCTGACGATCGGTCTGGCGTTGAGCCAAGAGCAGGGTGCCGCGCTCGATGTGCTGCATGCGGGCGACGCATCGAGCCCAGCGTTGCAGGAATACCTGGCATTGGGCGCACTCCGTGTCGAAGTGCTGCGCGTGGAAAACGGTGCCGCCAGCACAGCGGCGCTCGCGTTCCGCTTGCGCGGCTATGACCTGGTGCTGACCGGCACGCGAGCGGAGGCTGGCATGGGCAGCGGCATGCTGCCTTATCACTTGTCGGCGGCGCTGGGTCTGCCGATGCTCAACGATGCAGTGGATATCGAGGTTGCCGACGGCACCGCGACGGTACGGCAGTTTTTGCCTAAAGGCGTGCGTCGCCGGGTGGCGGCATCGTTGCCGGCGTTGGTGGCGGTGCACCCCATGGCAAACGCGACGCCGCATTACGCGTATGCCCGCCTTCGTGCGGGTCGCATCGATGCTTCGGCACAAACGCCGCGGCCGACAGCGGCGCAAAACGCCAGCAAGCAGCACGAAAATCATGGCGAAAGCGCCGGTTGGACGTGGCAAGCCGCGCGTGCCAAACCGGTCCGGTTGGCAGCGGCGGAGAAGCGTTCAGGCCATGCGCGGATGCTCTCCGCGACCACGACGGAAAGCCGCGGCGGAAGCGTCGTAAATGAAGGCAGTCCTGTCGAAAAAGCACAAGTGATTCTCGCGTATTTGCGCGAGCATCAACTCGTGGATTATTGAGAAAACGAGGGATACGGAGCACACGATGACAGTTTCGGCAGACGTCCGCACGATGATCGAGCGCCGCGCAAAAGGCTATACGCTCGAAGCGCCGTTCTATACGAGCGACGCGATTTACGCGCTGGACATGGACGCTATTTTCAAGCGCCATTGGATCCAGGTCGCGGTGGCGCCGGATATCCCCGAACCGGGCGATTTCATCACGGTCGAGCTGGGGCGCGACTCGATCCTGATCGTGCGCGACGACGACATGAAGATCCGCGCGTTTCACAACGTCTGCCGGCATCGCGGCGCACGTTTGTGCAATGAGGAGAAAGGTTCGCTTGGCAATATCGTCTGTCCGTACCACAGCTGGACCTACGATCTGAACGGTAACTTGATGTTTGCCGAGCAAATGGGCGATGAATTCGATCGCTGTAAGCATAGTTTGAAGCCGGTCCATCTGGAGGATCTCGCCGGGCTGATCTTCATCTGCCTTGCGGATAACCCACCGGAAGATTTTACGGTGCTGCGCGCGCGGATGGCGCCGTATCTGGCGCCGCATCGTCTTGCCGAGTGCAAGATTGCCGCTTCGATCGATATCGTTGAAAAAGGCAATTGGAAGCTGGTGATGGAGAACAATCGCGAGTGCTATCACTGCGTCGCGAACCATCCGGAGTTGACGATTTCGCTGTACGAATACGGATTCGGTTATCAACGCACCGAAGCAAACGAAGAAGGCATGGCCGCGTTCGAAAAGATCGTGGAAACGCGCACCCGAGAGTGGGAAGCGATGAATTTGCCGTCGGCGGAGATTGATCAACTGACTGAACTGGTTTCTGGTTTTCGCACGCAGCGTCTGCCGCTCGATCGCGATGGCGAATCGCAGACGCTGGATGCGAAGGCGGCGTCGAAGAAGCTGCTCGGTGGATTCGAACAAGCCGACCTGGGCGGTCTGTCGTTCTGGACGCAGCCGAATTCCTGGCATCACTTCATGAGCGATCACATCGTCAGCTTCTCCGTTATCCCGCTGTCCGCGACCGAAACGCTGGTGCGCACGAAATGGCTGGTGCATCAAGACGCGCAGGAAGGCGTGGATTACGACGTCGATAATCTGACCGCGGTCTGGCGTGCGACCAATGATCAGGATCGTGCATTAGTGGAGATGTCGCAACGGGGTGTGTCCAGCAGCGCGTATGAGTCCGGCCCGTATTCGCCGTTCACAGAAGGCCTGGTCGAGAAATTCTGTGCCTGGTATATCGGCCGACTCGAAGCGTATGTCGATCTCCCGCCTGCGCTGTTCGTCGGCTCCGCAGGAGCAAGCGCGCGCGGCGAGAAGGTGGTCTCTTTCATGCGCTGATGCAGCGCATGTGCCGGGTGGGGATAGGACAGGGTCGGACCACGGTGACCGTGGCGATAAGCGAGCGTCCCGGCAAGTCGAGACGTCGACCCGACGGGGAGACCTCCGACGCGCGTTGGAAAGTTGAAAAGCCAGATTGAAAGCCAAGTTCAGAGGCGAGGTGCAGATGATGATGCGTGACCAGACAGGCTTTGCCGTTCCCGACGCGATGCCGATGGAGGGGAGGGTGGCCGCTGTCGCCGATGATCCGGTCGTCGGACGTGTGGCGCAACCGGCGTTTTGGGATGCGTTGCCGGCGCGTTGGAACAGCGACACTGATGACACGCTGATCTGCTGTCAGGTGCGTCAGGAAACGCTCGACGTGAAAACGTTCGTGTTTCGCGCGCCGGGAGAAAGAACCTTCGTCTTCGAACCGGGGCAGTTCATCACCCTTGAGCTGGATATCGACGGGGAATCGGTCAATCGTTGTTATACGATTTCGTCGGCGCCCACGCGACCCCATACGCTGGCGATCACGGTCAAACGCGTGCCGGGCGGCATCGTGTCGAACTGGTTGCATGATCATCTGCGCGAAGGCGGCAGCGTGCGCGTGCTGGGTCCGGCCGGTGAATTCACTTGCGCGCGGCATGCGGCACGAAAATATCTTTTCTTATCGGCCGGTTCCGGCGTGACGCCGCTCATGTCGATGAGCCGTGCGTTCCACGATCTGGGCGAGGATCGCGATATCGTCTTCGCGCATAGCGCCCGCACGCCCGACGACATCATCTTCGAGCGCGAGCTCGCATCGATGACGGCGAATCAACCGCAATTCCGCACGGCTTTCGTGTGCGAGCGCCAGGGCATGCGGCGCGACTGGAATGGCGTCACCGGGTTCCTCAGTCTGCCCCTGTTGAAGTTGATTGCGCCCGATTACCTGGAGCGCGAAGTGTTCGTCTGCGGTCCGGCCCCTTATATGAAGGCGGTACGCGACCTGCTCGCCGAAGGCGGTTTCGACCGCGCGCATTATCATGAGGAAAGCTTCTCATTCGAAACCATTGCGGATATGGCCGCGCAGCTTGCAACGGCGCACGTTGCGGATGCACTGACCTCCGACGGGAGCTTCGAAGACCGCCGCGAAGGGGCAATGGGTTTCGCGCCGACCGTGCTGCCGGAGGACGTTGCAGCACTGGCGCCGCCAGTCGACGTCACCTATAAGGTCTCGTTTGCAAAGAGTCGGCGCGACATTGAATGCGGCAGCGGTCAGAATGTGCTGGATGCGGCAAAAAAAGCCGGCGTGCGTGTGCCGGCCTCGTGCACGCAGGGAATGTGCGGTACCTGCAAGGTCAAGTTGGTGTCCGGCGAAGTAGAAATGAAGCATGCCGGCGGCATTCGTCAGCGTGAAATCGATCAAGGGATGGTGCTGCTGTGTTGTAGCAAACCGAAATCGGATCTGATCGTCGACAAATAAGCCAACATCGCGTCTTGCCCCGCCGATGACACCCGCCACAGTCCGGAAAACGACTACGAGGTCGTTTTCAGACAACTCGATGTCGGCAAACCACTTATGGGAGCAATTCTGGACAGGGATCCTTAAGGCTCGATGCAAGGGACGAAGTTCAGGACGAAGTTAAAAAACGCCAAAGGGTGAACGACGATGGGATTGACCAGAAGACTGCTTATTTTGACTGCGATGACGGGATCGCTGGCGACGGTGGCAATGACGGCGGCACCCTTGAGCGCGGTCGCTGCCGATGCGAAGCCGACGATCAAGATCGGCTACGTAGAAGGCTGGGACGACAGCGTGGCGACGTCGAATGTCGCGGCGGAAATCATCAAGAAGAAGTTGGGCTATCCGGTGCAACTGGTGCCGGTGGCTGCGGGGATCATGTGGCAAGGCGTTGCGCGCGGCGATCTGGACGCAACGCTGTCGGCCTGGCTGCCGGCGACCCATGCCGACTACTATGCGAAGTTCAAATCGGATGTGGTGGATCTGGGCGCCAATTTCAACGATGCGAAGATCGGTCTGATCGTGCCGGATAGCGTCGATGTCAGCTCGATTGCGGATCTGGAGCCGAAGAAGTCGGAATTTTCGGGCCGCATCGTCGGTATCGATGCTGGGGCGGGCGTAATGAAAAAGACCGACGATGCGATCAAGGCGTACGGTCTGGACTACACGTTGATGCCGAGTTCCGGCAGTGCGATGACGGCGGAACTGGCGCGTGCAGAGGCAGCAAAGAAACCGATCATCGTGACCGGTTGGAAGCCGCACTGGATGTTCGCAAAATATAAGCTGAAGTTCCTCGAAGATCCGAAGGGCGTCTTCGGTAGTTCGGAGCATGTGGACAACGTCGTGAACCCCGGGCTTGCCGCGAAAGCGCCGACGGTGGAAGCGTTCCTGAAGAAATTTCAATGGAAGCCGGGTCAGATCGATAGCGTGATGCTGGCGACGCAGAACGGCACGAAACCGACCGCAGCAGCAGACACCTGGATCAGCGCGCATACCAGCGAAGTCGACGACTGGACCAAGTGATGGCGTCGGAAGCCAGCGCGACTTAGCGCTGGACATGCAGGCGGTGCCGCGGTGCCGGCGCCGCATACCCCATGCCCCGTTCGCGAAAGCGACGGGGCATGGTTGCTTGGGTTCAGATCGATGCGGAGGCGAATCACCCGCTCGCCGTCACTGCAGCACGACGGTCCTGTCGCCATTGATAAAGACGCGGCGTTCGGTGAAGGCTTTGACCGCGCGGGCGAGCGTGATGCACTCGACGTCCCGTCCGGTCGCAAGCAGGCGCTCCGGCTTGTACGCATGATCAACCCGTTCGACGACCTGCTCGATGATCGGGCCTTCGTCCAGATCGTCGGTGACAAAATGCGCGGTGGCGCCGATTAGCTTGACGCCCCGGGTATGGGCCTGGTGATAGGGTTTCGCACCTTTGAAGCCGGGTAAAAACGAATGGTGGATATTGATCGCACGTCCTGCCAATCGACGACTCGTTTCGCCGGAAAGAATCTGCATATAACGCGCGAGAATCATCAATTCCGCACCGGACGTCTCGAACAGATCCAATACGCGTGCTTCCTGCTCCCGCTTCGTGTCCACCGTGATCGGCAGATGATGGAAGGGGATCGCATGCTGCGCGGCCAGCGGCGCGAAGTCCGGATGGTTCGATGCAATGCCCACGATATCCATTTTCAATTCGCCCATCCGCCAGCGAAACAGTAGATCGGCAAGGCAGTGTTCGAGCTTGGACACCATGATCAGCACCTTCGGGCGTGCATTCAGATCATGAATCGCCCATTGCATCGAGAAGCGCTCGGCGATCGGGACGAATTCGTTTTGCAGCATCTGCAGCGAGAGCGATGACGGTGCCGGTGCGTCCGGTGCATCGATAACCACCGAGTCATCACTACGCGTTGCACCGGCATCGGCCGCAGCGTGAAACACGCAACGCATAAAAAATCGGTTGCTGAGATCGTCATCGAAGACCGTGAATTCATCGATGTAGCCATGATGACGTTCCAGAAATCCAGCCACCGCTGCCACTTGGCCCGGCGCGCTCGGACAACTGACGGTGAGCACCATGTGTTGAAGTTCAGACGAGACGACGCGAGCGACGGACATGCTTTCTCCACAGACAAAAGGGGGCGTGCTTTCATATCGACGCACATGCCATGCAGTAAAGCAAATCGCCGGACACGAGGATAGAAGCGAATCGCCATGCGCGCGGAACAGAAGCGTCGTCTCTTTTTCCGTCGTACGGTGGCAAGAAGCCGTCGCAAAGCTCCACGATGTCAATAATATGGACTCTTATCTTATATCGTCGTCATCGATATGTCGGCGCGCGTGCTCGATGCAAGACAGCGCGACCGGACGTGGCGCGCACGCCTCGAATAAGGCCGCAAGATCAGGCGCAATCGATCAGGCGATCAGATAAACCCAGCAACGCCCATCGAAACGTTCATATAAGGAATGAGGATGAGAAAACGTCTTGCCAACACCGTGACGCGGGCCCCCTCCTATGTGTTTCCACGCCATCTACGAAGCGCGATTGGCATTGGCATCCTCGGTATGCTTTCAGTGTCTGCGGCCCATGCGCAAAGCAGTGTCACCTTGTATGGCATCATCGACGCCGGGTTGACCTATGTGAACAATTCCGGCGGCAATCATGTCTTCAAATTCGACGACGGCGTGTCGTACACGAATCGTCTTGGCTTCAAGGGCACGGAGGACCTGGGGGGCGGATTGAAAGCGGTCTTCACGCTCGAGTCGGCATTCCATGTGGGTAGCGGAACGTATTTGAGCGCTGGCACTGAATTCAGCCGGCAGGCGTTCGTCGGCTTGTCGTCCGATCATTGGGGGACGGTGTCGTTCGGTAACCAGTACGATATGACCGAAGAATTCGTCTACCTCTACAACATTTCGGCGTTCGGTAGCGGTTACGCAATTCACCAGGGCGATCTGGATCGGATGTACGGCGATAGCCTGCCGAGCTCGATCAAGTATATGTCTGCAGACTATAACGGTTTGCAATTCGGTGGCATGTGGTCGTTCGGCAATGTCGCCGGCAATTTCCACCAAAATAGCGCCTATAGCGTCGGTGCCCACTATACTCACGGCAATTTCACGGCGGGTACCGCGTACACGCGTCTGAACGATCCGACGTTCGATCCGTATGCAATGATCGGCACGTCGACGTTTCTGGGCACGGCGACCACGTCGGTGGCGAACGGACAGATCACCGACCTGTACTCGGCCAGTGGTCTGACCGTCGACAGCCAGCGCATCTTCGGTATCGGCTCGTCTTATACGATCGGCAATGTGATGCTGGATGCCGACTTTACGTACACGACCATCAAGGGACTCGGACAATCGTCGCATATGCGCGTTTTCGAAGGCGGCGCGTCATACAACTTCACGCCATCGCTGGTACTGTACGGCGGCTATCAATACACGACGTTCGAAACCAACCACTGGAACCAGGGGGCGCTCGGGCTGCATTATCTGCTGTCGCAGCGTACCGACGTGTACGTGTCGGGCGATTACATGCGCGCATCGAACGGCGTGAATGCCGTGATCGGCTATAGCTTCACGCCGTCGACATCGAATACGCAGGCGGACGTGCGTATCGGCATGCGGCACTCGTTCTGACGTCGATCGGATGATCGCCATTCGGCACGCTCGCCGATGCGAGGAAAGACGCAAAAAAAGCGGGCGGTAGCGGCACATGCCGCTGTCCTCATCGCAAAATGTGGCGAATTGGCTGCAGTTTGTCGGCAGGGGACGTGCGCAAACGAATTTACGGAAGCCGACACTCCGGCTACTATGCGGCGCACGTCACGGTTTTGCTGGAATACGATGAAAAACCCTTTTATGCTCGCGGTTAATGCGGTGGACGGTCCGGAAGTCGACAATCGGGCCGTGGGC
>CAWUJR010000163.1:0-7732 GCA_963922375.1 uncultured Robbsia sp. | reverse complement strand
ATTTGTAATCATCAGGTGGTCGGTTCGAGTCCGGCAGTCGGCACCAGATACCATTCCACGGTGTTCCAGTGGAGACAAGAAACCCGCGATAGCCTAAGGCTTCGCGGGTTTTTTCATTTCCGCGATGCAGCGTCCTCCGCGACGATTTGTTTGATAGCGGCTTCGAACACGGCAGCGGGTTGGCCGCCGGAAATCAAATGTTGATTATTGATCACCACCGCAGGCACGGAGCGAATGCCGCGTGATGTCCAGCTGTGCTCGGCTTCGCGAACTTCCTCCGCATATTGCCCGGAGGACAGGACCGCTCGGGCCGCCTCCGCATCGAGCCCGACCGCCTCGGCGGCGGCAACCAGCACATCGTGATCGGAAGGGGCGAGTCCGTCGGTGAAGTACGCCGAAAAGAGCTTGTCTTTCAAAGCAAGCTGCTTCCCGGAGGCTTCCTGGAGCCCCGCCCAATGCAACAGACGGTGTGCGTCGAATGTGTTGTAGATGCGGCTCTGCTCAGACATCGCAAAATCAAAACCGACCTCGGCGCCGCGCGCTTTGATCATGGCCCTGTTTTGCGCGGACTGTGCCGGCGTCGAGCCATATTTCTCGGCGATATGCTCTCCGAGATTTTGTCCTTCCGGCGGCATGGCAGGATTGAGTTCGAAAGGCTGGACGACGATCTCTGCTTCGACGACATCGTGCAGTGCGCCGAGCGCCTGTTCGAGTGCACGGATGCCGATAACGCACCACGGACATGAAACGTCTGACACGACGTCGATTCTGATCGGATAAGGCATGTGGGTTTGCTCCAAAAGCCGTGACGGGGCAAACGAAGAACCGGGCCTTCGCTGTTTTACAAAAACGCTCGCACCCCCGGTCCGCCGCTGCGGAACACGGTCATTGTCGCCGATCTTTCCTCGCGCGGTCGCGGAGCTATTCAATGACCGGCTTCAGAGGTCCGCGTGTTTCGGAGACGGACGCCACCACGCATAGTGTTGACTCGCGAGGAGTGATGGCCACACTGCTACGCCATCTCCGTCCAATCGTAAGGCAATCGTAATATGCAAGCAATCTCCCTCCGTATCGCGAACACTACGGGATACGCCATCTGTCGCTCGCCACCTTCCTCCGGTATCAAAGACGGGCTCACCTGATGTGGCAATACATTCAGCAATATATTGGCGAGTGGAAATAAAATGTTAAGCAGTACAGAAATAAAAATCATTGGTCGCAAGCGGGTGGCGCCGGACGGTCTACGTGTAGCGCGGCGACGCCTGCAGTCGTGTGCCGCGTTGTTCGCCGCATCGCACGTATTCGTCGCGCACGCGCAGTCCGTCGATACGCTCGGCGAAGAGGAGCAGCGGCGCCGCACGCAGGAGCAGGCGATCGAGCGCGAGCGCGTGATCCAAGCGCCCAACGTCGTACTGCAGCCTACCGAGCGCACGACACAGGATGACGGAAAGGTGCCGGCCGAAACGCCATGCTTCAGCATCAATCGACTAACGCTCTCGGTACCACCGGGGTTGAGCGATGTCGTCGAAGCAGCGGGTGTGCAAGCGTTGTCGCCCAATCCATTGTTCCCCGGCGCGTTGATGTTCGCGGCCCACTATTTGCAGCGCTATCAAGGGCAATGTATCGGCCGTGAGGGCATCAATCTGATCGTGCGTCGGGTGATGGCGCGGCTCATCGATAAGGGATATTCGACCACGCGCGTGGTGGTGGCGCCGCAGGATCTGTCGAGGGGCGTGCTGTCGCTGCAGCTGATCCCGGGGGTGATTGCGGCAATTCGTTTCGCCGATCCATCCACATACGGCACGTGGCGCAACGCCTTTCCGACAAAGGCAGGCGATCTGCTGAATCTGCGCAATCTCGAGCAGGGGCTCGAGCAGATGAAGCGGATCCCGAACCAGGATGTCGAAATGCGGATCGTGCCGGGGGCATCCACCGGAGAGAGCGAGGTGGTGATCACGGTCAAGCGCACGAAGCCCTGGTCGTTCGCGGTGAGCGCCGACGACAGTGGCCTGAAATCGACCGGGCAGTTGCAAGGCAGCACGAGCTTGACGATCAACAACCCGCTCGGCCTGTCCGACTTGTTGAACGTTAGCTATAACCACGATATCGATGGTCATGCTAATCGATACGGCACACGCGGCAGCAGCGCGTATTACTCGATTCCGTGGGGTAACTGGACGTTCACCGGCACGGCCAGCCGATACGATTACCACCAACAAATCGCCGGCGCGTTCACGACACTGGTTTCCAGCGGGAACGCGCGCAATGTCGACGTGAAGGCCGCGTACCAGTTCTACCGCAACCAGGTTCAGAAGAACATGGTGTCGTTCCGCGTCGGCAAGCGCTTCAGCGAAGCGTTCATCGATGGAACCGAAATCGGGGTGCAACGTCGCGCCAACAGTTATGCGGAACTGGGCTGGGAGCACAAACATTACTTTGGCGCCGCGCAATTCGACAGCACGCTTGCGTACAGATGGGGGGTGCCGTGGTTCGGTGCGCAGCCGGATCTGCCGAGCATCGCACCGTCCACGCCGACGTCCTACTACCACATGGCAACGCTCGACGCGACGTTGAGCGTGCCGTTTGCCATCGCCAATTTACCGCTGCGCTATACCGCGACGGTGCGTGCGCAGAATACGCCCGCCACGCTCTATCCAACCGAGTATTTCGCGATCGGCAGCCGCTATACGGTGCGCGGCTTCGATGGCAACACAATGCTGGCGGCAGAGAAGGGCGTGTTCATGCGCAACGATCTGTCGCTGCTGCTGCCGCGTTTTGGGCAGGCGTTGTATGTGGGTCTCGATGGGGGCGAGGTCTTCGGTCCCGAGGCCACCAATCTGCTCGGCCGCCGATTGGTCGGTGCGGTGATCGGTCTGCGCGGCAGCGCGCTGCGACATGTCCACTATGACGTCTTCATCGGCGGTCCGTTGTACCAGCCGGCCCGTTTTCCGAACCGCTGGCCGGTGGCCGGCTTCAGCGTGAGTATCCTGCTGTGAAAAAAATCGCGGCGCTTTGTGCGCTCAGCCTGCATCCGATCGCCGCTGCTGCGCAAGTGGTCGCGGCACCCGGTTCGGACAGTCGACCGGTAGTCGGCGTGACGGCGAATGGTCTGCCGATCGTGCAGATTACGACGCCCAATGGCGCTGGGGTGTCGAACAACGCCTATACCGCCTACAACGTCGACAAGTCGGGTTTGATCCTGAACAATTCGGCCGCCAATGTGCAAACCCAGCTCGGTGGCTATGTGGGTGGGAATGCGAACCTCGCAGCCGGCAGTGCGCGTGTGATCCTGAACCAGGTCGTCGGCGGCAACGCGAGCCAGTTGCAGGGTTATACCGAAGTCGCCGGCCAGCGGGCGCAAGTGGTCATCGCGAATCCGGCCGGTATCTACTGCAACGGCTGCGGCTTCATCAATACGAGTCGCAGCATTCTGACGACGGGTATGCCGGTCTTTGGTGGCACCGGCAGCCTGGATGCGTTTCATGTGACGGCTGGGCAGATCCAGGTCGGATCGGCCGGCCTGGATGGGAGCGGCGTCGATCAAGTCGATTTGATTGCACGGAGCGTGGCGATCAACGGCAAGGCGTGGGCAGCCCAGTCGCTGAATGTCGTGACGGGCAACAACGACGTCAGCCATAGCGATCTGAGCGCGAAGTCACTCGGCCCGGGCGGCAACCGCCCGAGCGTGGCGATCGACGTTGCGCAGCTCGGCGGCATGTATGCGCGCAAGATCAGGCTGGTGGGGACGGAACGCGGCGTGGGCGTGAACAGCGCCGGCACGATTGCCGCGCAAGCAGGCGACGTGCAGGTCAGCAGCCAGGGGCAAGTCACCCTGTCCGGTTCGACGAGCGCGAGCGGGAATGTCGCGATCGCCGCAGTGGGCGATGTGGTGAACAGCGGTACCGTCTCCGCGACACAGAATACGACGCTGAACAGTCAGGGGCAGGTGACGAACAGTGGCACGGTTGCGGCGCTCGGTGACACGACGGTCACTGGATCCAGCGTCCGCTCGACCGGCGCGCTGGGTGCAGGCATCGATGCAAATGGCAACGTGACTAGCGCCGGCACCGGCAACCTCGCGGTATCGGCCACCGCAGGCGTGGCGGCCAGCGGGCAGCAGATGGCGGGCGGCAATCTCTCACTGTCGGGTAGCAGCGTCGATATGACGGGCGGGCAGACCCAGGCTAATGGCAATGTGTCGCTGACCGCAACAGGCGCGACTGGCGATACAAGTAACGGCAATGCCGGTGACATCGTGCATACCGGTGGGTCGTTGAAAGCCGGTGACACGTTGACGGCCAATGCAGCCGGGACCGTGACGAACGATCAGGGCCAGATGGGAGCCGCGCGCTTGAGCATTGCCGCTGCAGGCCTGTCGAACCGAAGTGGGGTGTTGTCGCAAACGGGCACGGGCGATACGACGTTGGCTGTTACGGGCACGCTTGATAACACCGCTGGCACCGTCACGACGAATGCGCAGAATGTCACGCTGCAGGCGGGAAGTCTCAGCAACGCAAAAGGCACGCTTCATCAGACGGGGACCGGCGCGCTGACGATCCAGACCGGTACGCTCGACAACGAACAAGGAAGCATCGCGACAAACGGCGCGGCGAGCATTGCGACGACCGAGCTTCGGAATCGGGGTGGCGCGATCACGTCGGCACAGGCGCTCACACTGGCATCGACCGGAGACATCGACAACACGGCGGGACAGCTCGAAGCCGGAGGTGCGCTCGACGTGTCAGGCGTGAATGTGCAGAACACGGCCGGGCGTATCGTTTCCGCCAACGGCGACGGCTTGACGCTCACCGCCAGCGGTCGCATCACTAATGCGGCTGGCGCGACCGCGCACGGTACAGCGAGCATGGTAGGCACGACCGCGCAAGGCACCGCAGACGGAGCGGGCACAGCAGACATATCGGGGAGAGTGGTCGTCGGCGGTGTGATCGGCGGAAACGGCGATGCAACGATCCATGCTGCGTCGCTGAGCAATAGTGGCACCGTGACCGGCGCGCAGCATCTGGCCGTGACCACGCTGGGCGCCCTCGACAACAGCCTAGGAACGCTGAGCGGCACGACGCTCACTGCCAATGCGGCATCGTTGAAGAATACGACCGGGGCAATCAGCGCCAACACCGTCTCCGTCACCGTGCCGCAACTCGACAATAGCGGCGGCACGGTTACCGCGAATCAGCTCGACGTCCGCACCGCGAATCTGACGAATCACAATGGATCGCTGACCCAGATCGGCACCGCAGCGATGACGATAGGCGTCAGCGACGCGCTCGATAATTCGAGCGGCGGCGTAATCCAGACAAACAGCACTGATTTAACGCTGGCGCCATCGACGCTGAACAACAATGGCGGGACGATCACCCATGCGGGTAGCGGCACGCTCACGATCGATGCGCATCAAGGCACCGGCACGCTGACGAACGTCGGCGGCACGATCGTGACGAATGGGTCGGCGAATCTTTCAGCAGACAGTATCGACGACACCGGCGGGCGTCTCTCCGCGCAGACCGGCTTGCATGCGTCGGTGGCAGGGGCGTTGAACAATACGAATGGGCAGCTCGTTTCGAACGCCGATCTGAGCGTCACGAGCGGCACAGCGATCACAAACACCGGCGGCACGATTGCAGCCACGGGCAACAGCACCGTGGAGGCTGCGGCATTGACGAACGGCGGCAGCATCACTGCCGGGCAGACGCTCAACGCCAGCGTCGCAGGTACGCTCGACAACGACAGTGGCACCTTGAGCGCGCAGTCGATTGCAGCCAATGCGGCAGCGTTCGACAACGTCGGCGGTGTCGTCAGCGGCAACGCCGTATCGATGGCGATCGCGCAACTCGATAACAGTCACGGCCGCATCGCGACGAACCAGCTGGCTGTCACCGCGACGAACCTGACGAACGAAGGCGGCACCATCACGCAACTGGGCACGGGGCCGATGGGCCTCGGCGTGAGCGGGACGCTCGATAACGCCAATGGCGTGGTCGAAACAAACAGCACAGATTTAACGCTTGCGTCCGCCTCGGTGGATAACAACGGCGGCACGATTACCCATGCTGGCAGGGGCACGCTGACGATTGGCGCTGGAGGCACCAGCAACGCCGGAAGCCACACCCCACGAAGCGACATCTCAGGAAGCGACACCTTAAAAAGCGATAACGCCGGAAGCAGCACCGTCTCGCTCACGAACGTCGGCGGCAAGATCGTCACCAATGGCAAGGCATCGCTATCGGTCGCCAGTCTCGATAACACCGGCGGTTCGCTCGCGTCCCAAGATGTACTGTCCGCAACCGTGCAGCAAACGCTGAACAATACGAAGGGGCAGTTGTCGTCAGGCACCGGCTTGTCCGCCATCAGCGGCGGCGCACTGCGCAATGCCGGCGGTGTGATCGGAACCGGGGGCGCGGTGAGCGGCAGCACGCTCACCATCAGCGCCGCATCGATCGACAATACGAGCGGTGCCATCACCAACACCGGAAACGGCACGACCACGATCGACGGCGGCAGCCAGATCGCCAACAGTAATGCTGCCGGCACAAGCGGCATGGGGTCGATCAGCGGCAACGGCGACGTGACGCTGAGTGCCACATCGATCAACAACACACAGGGCGGCCAACTCAGCGGCGCGAACCTGCAGATCGACACGCGCCATCTCGACACCACCGGCGGCGACATCGGCAACGTGGCGAACACGACCGGCGACGTGGGCATCTCCACCAATGTACTAACGGCGACCAATGGTCGGATCAATGCCTCGCGCAACCTAGCAGTGAATGCGACGACGCTGGCGGATGGCGGCACCTACAGCGCCGTCAACGATCTCACGTTGACCCTGCAAGGTGATTTCACTCCCTCGCCAACCTATCGCTTCAATGCTGGCCACGATCTGACGTTCACGCTGCCCGGCACCTTTACCCATGGCGGCGTGCTGTCGGCCGCGAACGCACTTTCGATCACGGCGGGCGACATCGGCAACAGCGGGACGTTGTCGGCGGGCGGACTGCTGACCACGCACTCGAATACGTTGACCAATACCGGCACCATCGTCGGCGGCAGCGTCACATTGAACGCCAGGCAAACGCTGTCGAATCTGGGCACACGGGCGCTGATCGGTGCGACGGATAGTGCCGGCACGCTCGCCTTGTTGGCCCCCGACATCGAGAACCGGGACGACACGACCGCGACCGACACGCAGGCCAGCACCGCCATTTACGGGCTCGGCAAAGTCGTGCTTGCCGGCGGGGTGGATGCGAACGGCAAGTACGTGAACGCAAATCGGGTCCACAACCAGTCCGCCTTGATTCAGTCGCAAGGCGATATGACCATCGACGCGAATCAGGTGACGAATACCCGACGCGTGATGAGCACCACCGGGTTCACGTCGTCGGTCGATCCGGCGTTACTCGCGAGTCTCGGCATCAGCATGTCCGGTTGCACGGCGATCTACATGGAAGCGTGTCGCGGGCAGGACGTCCCTTGGGTCAGCGAGGGCGATCCGACGCTGATTGGCGGCGCCTACACCCAGCCACCGCACGGCGGCCAATGGAATAGCGGGTATCAGTACACGACATACGACGGCGTGGCCGTCGCGAACACGATCGCGTCGATCAGTCCGGCAGCGCAAATTTTAGCGGGCGGCAATCTGAACGCGGCGTCGGTGGGCACGTTCCAGAATTACTGGAGTCAGGTCGCCGCAACCGGCAACATCGCCTCGCCCGCC
>CAWUJR010000162.1:0-7757 GCA_963922375.1 uncultured Robbsia sp. | reverse complement strand
AGCAGATCGTAGACGACAAAATACACACGCACCCCACGCCGACGCTGCAATATGAACCAATCTTCGGCATTAGGGACAGCATCACCCACGAAGTCCAAGCCAAGAAAGATGTCGCCGGGCGCAATATCGATCCAGTCGTCCTTATCGTGGCGAGGCTCGCCCCCCATGGTCGCAAGAAAATCATTCGCGAAGCGATACCCCACATATTGGTGATCGATACGGACGGGCCATACTTCCCATCCTAATGGCGGTGACTTGAGCAAGTGTCCCAGTACAGCACGGGTAACCCGCTGAATGCCAGACTTGATATCGATTCGTGCAAGAACCGATACGTCGACAAAAATTCGAGGCGACCGAGTAGGTGCGCGACTCGATGCGATGGCTGCCGCAGCCGCGTGAAGGAGACCATCGTTCGTCGGTGCATCGATTGCTCGGATGTACCTTAAGAGACGGTCGTAGCGTGCCGTACGCTTTGCTTGCAAAGATTGGGGCTCACCCAAAGAAACAGTCGCATATTTCGCCGAACCAGACATCGGCCGTGCCTTGCGAATCCAAGCTGATTCCAAAGCTGCGAGGGCTGTGGTGGCCGCTTCATCCCAAGCCGATCCGATCGATTGAGGTTGCACAGAAATAGGCTCCACATCACCGATGTGGGCGAACTCGCGAGGAATTTGGGAGGAAGCGGCTTCACCACCTGGCATTTGTCCACGAAGTTCAGACCAACGGCTGTCGGAGTCGGATAACAACGAGATGACAATCGACGCGTCCATGTCAGTTTGGTATTCGCTACCGGCTACGTCCTGCGCTTTCTTGAGAGAATGTATCGGCACCATCGCCAACCAGAGATCGACAAGATCGCGCGTTATCTCGGCCCCATCCCCTTGAGCGCGTGAAGCGACCGAAAATGTGTAACTCTCTGCATTGAACAACAAAATGCCGAGCAGCACAGAGTGATCAAGGATCTCGCGCAAGGATCGCAACGAGCACGTCGATGATGCGGGTCCAGATGCGTCATCTAGCCCCGCTTGACATCTCCGGGTCTCCGTCTTCGGCAGGCCTGTAAGTAGGACGACATCGGGATCAAGTTCCGCAAGCGCGAAAGCCCGGACAGCTGCATATACCTCCTCCCGCCAGCGAGATGTCTCGAGCGCGCCAGAGGCATCCCCGGACGGATCAGGCAGCAGTGCAGCCGGCGCTGCAAGCGCCCGGATGTTTTGCGGCGGAAGCACCCCGATAAATGCACTCTGGACCGCTTCGACACTATCAGGAAAGCCTGCGTCGGCGAGGATCCACACATCGTGCTGCGAAGCATGCCACGCGATGTGATGTGCCAATGTCAATGCATGTCGCTCGACATCGGTCGACGATAATGATTGGTAAGCGTGAAAATCGAAAACAATCCGCATGGAATAGGAAGACGCTCTAGTGCTGGTCGGCAGAAGTGGAACGCACGAGATCGCCATATATTTTAAGGCTCTCCGCGTTTAGCTGTTCCGAAAGCGAGAAACTAACCGACTCTCTTACTCGTGGGTTTGCCATGGCAAATCGGATGTAGAACTCGTATAACTTAGGTCGTTTCAAAAGTGATGTGATAGCACGCCTTTTCCACGCAGGATTTATTTCCAAGACACGAACACCGCACTTCAACACGGCACGCAACGAGGCTTTTTTCGCGCCCTTGACCACCCCTCCGTTCTCCCGCCACTCTCTGATAGCGTGAATAGGCTTCATCATTCGCCAACCCGGACTGCTCCTAAGCACCTCCAGTTCGTCGCTGAGAATCGATACGCGCGCCGTCGCCGCTTCATACAGATTTTGTATCCGGTCCCGCTCTACTTCCATTTGATGGGCGTACTGCTCCCACATCGTCCATTCCATCATCGCGTTGGCAAGATGTGGGAATACGTCCGAACGCACGGGCGCGCCAAGACCTTCAGCGCCTCGGCTGATGGCTGAATAGGTTGCCAGCGGCGTCGGCAATAAAGCGAGCAGCGTCGGATCGATTGGCCGCTTCGCGGCAATCAACCAGCCATCAGGCGCATCGCTGACGCATGCGCCGCTTTCGGCGACAGATTCGCTCTGGCTGGCAGCCTGCACCCAATATCCAATCGGAAATCCGGCCTGTTGTGCAACGAGACCTATCAACGCGCCGGGTCCGCCCTTGTTGCCCATGTAGGGGATCGTTCGCCTATTTGTCGTATCGATACGTCCGGAGAAAATGACGATCCCATCCTCGGCGACAACATGGTGCATCGAAGCTAAGAACCGCCGGAGCAGATCGAAATCTCCCACGTCGATAGGCGCCAACGCAGTGACAACGCCGAAGCGTCGGCCAAACGCAGGTGAATTCGCCAGATCTCGCAATGTAACGCGTGAGATATCTAATCCTGCCCTAGCTGCAGCCTCTCTGGACCATGCACCGAAATCAATGCGACGATTACGATAGCCGGCGGCCAACAACGTGTCATACCATCCCGCCCTGGATGGACTGACGTCAAGCGCGGGCAGAGCATGTCGCGCCTGATGTGCGGTAAGGAATGCGTCGAACAGCAGCCGCTCGGGACTTGGTGGCAACTTGGGAGCGGTCTGCTCAGGATGAAGCGCAACTAATGCGCGGTAAAACTGCTCTGCAAGCATCACGGTGTGTATCTCAATCAATGTCGGCTCGTCGCGTCGCTGCCACTTGGTAGATGTCGACATTGACCCAGTTGGCCCGATCGCAGCGCGGGAACGCCCCAACGCCGGAGAGCGGGCTAGACGGGGGCGTCGAACGTGCTCGCCAGCCCGCGTGCTACCATTCCGTCAAAAGGAGAAACCAGTCCGATTACGATTTAGATCGGCCTCGACCATCATTCGGCAAAGCGCTTCGAGCGATGTCGACGGGCGCCAGCCGAGGACACGCTCAGCCTTCTCCGGGTCTCCTATCAGCAACTCGACTTCAGCCGGACGATGGAACTTCGGATTGATCTTCACGAGTGTCTTGCCGGACGAACTATCCACCGCCACTTCATCCAAATCTTTGCCTTGCCATTCCAATTCGACGTTCGTCGCCTTAAACGCCATTGTGACAAAATCGCGTACGGTTTCGGTGCGATTCGTCGCCAAGACAAATGTATCTGGCTCATCCGCTTGGAGCATGCGGTACATCCCTTCCACATACTCTTTTGCATAACCCCAGTCCCGCTTCGCATCGAGATTACCGAGCTCAAGAACCGACTGCATTCCCAGAGCGATCTTGGCGGCCGCATCGGTAATTTTTCGGGTCACGAATTCGCGCCCGCGGAGTGGCGATTCGTGATTGAACAAGATGCCGCTTGAGCCAAATATCCCATAAGACTCGCGGTAATTGACTGTGATCCAATGGCCGTAAAGCTTGGCCACTCCGTAGGGACTGCGCGGGTAGAACGGCGTATCTTCCTTTTGCGGCACGGCCTGAACTTTGCCAAACATCTCCGACGTCGATGCCTGATAGAAGCGAATCGATCGGTCTACGATCCTGATCGCCTCAAGCATATTCAAAACGCCGACACCGGTAATCTCGGCGGTCGTCGTCGGTTGCTCAAAGGACACACCCACGAAACTTTGAGCCGCGAGGTTATAGACCTCTCGCGGTTTCGCCATTTCGAGAATACGAATCGTTGCACCCACATCAGTCAGGTCGTGCTCAATCAGATGCAAATTAGGATGATCGAGCACGCCAACATCGTTAAGGCGCCAAAAATTGACCGAACTCGTACGGCGATAGGTGCCATAAACGGTGTAGCCCTTTTCGAGCAGCAACTGGGTCAAATACGCACCGTCTTGGCCGGTGATGCCGGTAACTACTGCACTAGTCAAGGATGACTCCCTTCCTGAAACGACGTTGCAGGCGACGCTTGTTCAGCCGCCCAAAAAACATAAGGAACGCCTGCCCTGAAACCCGACGCCCGCCTTTCGGAAGTCAGTAACAAGTATGACGAGCGGCCCCCTTGCGAATCTCGTACAACACAGCATTACCGTATTTTACGTCTGCTATTCTACCCAAAATTTGGCCTTGAAAAAACGAAAGGACTCGCGATCCGGCCGCTAAGCCGTTGTTTACCGACACTGTTTGTGGCAATGATGGCTGGAAGCATCGACTCAATGCTTCGGCAAATATGCGATATCACCACCTTACTAGGTGGTCACCATCGATCCCGGTGGGCAGCGCATGGATGATGAAACTCGTTCATGCATTCAGCGCAGATTAGCGCGCTGACCGGGGTCAATTTCCATCCTTGGGTACATCGAGGCTGCTACGGCCGTCAAAATAAGTCTGAAGGCCGACAGGGTCAAGCCCTTTCGACATATCAACATCTCTGGTAACGAATGAATTTCGCTCACGAAAGCGCTATACACTGAACGTCATTCTTGAACACACAGCAGTTCTTAGATTAGATGTCGACCCGGGCGAGGCCAAGCCTTCACTAAATGGCACAAACTTGTAGAAGCGAAGGGCGCATAGGTCCTAAGCCGCAAAACCGATTCCGGAAACAGCACGTCACGCACAGCGTGGGGCAGTCCCTTCAAGCAGCCTCGGCGTTCGAGCGGTTACCGCGATTGTTGCCCGGAGCTTGCGAGCATCCAAGCGAGCGTTTCACGCAACGCGATCGGCCGAGCATTCGGTACCAATCGGCGCAGTTTTTCGGCGCTGCCAATGAGGAATTTAATCTCGTTGTCACGAACGAAAGCCGGATTCACACGCACTTCAATCGAATGACCAGAAAGCTCACTGCACAATTCGATCACATCGCCCAGCGCATGCGCACTTTCGCTGCATATATTGACGGTCTGACCAATCGCTGCGGAGTTCTCCAACAGCGCCTTATAAACGTCAGCCACATATCGAACGTCTGAAAAATCTCGCACCACGTCCAGATTCCCTAACTCGATGCGGTCTTTCTTTTGGATGAAATGAGAGACAATTTTCGGGATGAGAAACCGTACGCTCTGATGTTGCCCGGTGTAATTGAAAGGCCGGGTAATGACGATAGGCAGTCGATCCTCCCACGTGCGAACCAGGCATTCCATCGCCAGCTTGCTCGCGCCATAATGATTCACCGGCGCGGCAACGCATCCCTCTTCGATCGTCCCTGCCGCGTTGCCATAAACGTTCGCGCTGCTGGCAATCACGATACGAGCCGGCACATGCCCGACCGCCGCGCAGGCTTGCAAGAGATTCAATGTACCCAGGACGTTACTGCGGTAAAAGCCCAGCGCGTCGTCATCGGCGACAAACGTTCTAGCCGCTAGGTGGACGATATGGGTCGGTCGCAAACGGTCTATCAATGCGACACATGCGGCCTCATCGGTAATATCGAGCGAATAAATCGACTCCCCGGCTTCGCCTGTGTGCTCGTTCGACGCTGCCTCCGGCACGCGTGTACCTGAAACCCGATATCCGGATGCGGAGAGCGTCTGCGCCAGATATTCGCCGGTAAAACCTTTAATGCCGGTAATCAGCGCATGCCGAGTAGACAGCTGGCCATCGGAAGGCGATAAACTCAATTCAATTCTCCGCATCAAGATAGACACTATAAAGACGGGCAGTGGCCGCCCAGGTAAGTGGCGTCCAAACCACCCACGCCGACGCGCAACACGCGAAGCCGAGCGAACGACATACCGTCAAGGCCCCGATCATACTAAACTTCAACGGGCGAACGGAAATTGCGTCGTATTGCGGTACAGCATTGAGGCTTCGATTTCTACGCGCGCCCCTTCACTCGCTTTTTATCCCCACCCGCCCCATCTCGGAAATCATGCACAATGAGCCTTCGTCGTGCTCTTTCCGGAATGCCCTGCTAATGACAGTGATCGCTTCATCCATTCGCCTTCTCACCGACGTCCTTTCGGATAACTCCGGCTCGCCGACCCCGACAGCATGGTCCCGCACTGCCCCACCTATCGCCATCGGCGATTTACAAGGCTGCTGCGGCGCGCTCGACCGGCTGTTGATCAAAATCGATGATGCCGATGCGATACGTATAGCGAATGGCGAGGCCGATGCGCGCTCACGCCTCTGGTTCGCGGGTGACCTGGTCAATCGCGGACCGGCATCTTTGGCGACGTTGCGGCGGTTGATCGGTTTGGGCGATCGAGCGACCGCGATCCTCGGCAATCACGATCTGCACATGCTGGCCGTCGCCGCGGGCGTTCGGCACGTGAAGAAAAACGACACGATCAGCGAGGTCCTGGCCGCCCCGGATGCGAACGATCTGCTCGACTGGGTTCGCCACCGACCGATGGCGCATTTCGAAGAGGGGATGCTGATGGTCCATGCAGGCGTGTTGCCCCAATGGGATGTCGCGACCACGCTGTCGCTCGCGGGCGAGGTCGAGGCGGGTTTGCGAAGCGACGATTGGCGCACCTTTATCGGCAATCTGTTCGGCAGCGGCGACGGCACGGTCTGGGACGAGAAGTTGACCGGTAGTGCGCGCATTAGAACGATATCGAATGCGCTGACGCGGTTGCGCTTCTGCAACGCCGAAGGCGTGATGGAATGGAAATCGAACGGCGGCCTGGACACGGCGCTGCCGGGATTTATGCCCTGGTTCGACGTGCCGGGCCGAAAGACGGCCGACACGACGGTGATCTTCGGTCACTGGGCCGCTTTAGGCCTGATTACGCGAGAACGGTTGCACGGCTTGGACAGCGGTTGCGTATGGGGACACGCGCTGAGCGCGGTGCGCTTGAGCCCCAATCCGGCCCAGCGTGACATTTATCAAGTGTCTTGCGCGTCGGGTTTGGATGCGGCGGCAAAAGTTGATGTTCCCGCTGCACCATCCGCACGCTGATCGGGCGCTTCCGCGTCGCCGACAGGCACTGCGCGCGACGCCCCACGCTGCATCGACGCACCCGGCACGACGTCAGGCGCCGCATCCCAGCGCGATCGCACCCACGCAATCTCGGCCTCCGAAGCGGGCAGCACCTGGGCCTGCAACGCTTCGAGCGCATCCGACACGGCATCGTGCGCTAACACCGCAGCACGCCGGCGATCGGTCAGTCCCCGCACCGGCTCACCGACATATAGATGCGCGACGATCGGCCCGTGGGCGATGACGCGACGCAGAATGTCACCCAACCCCAGATCGCCGACATACGCCGGCGCCAACGACTGACGTCCCGATCCAACTTCCTGATACAGCATGCAGATCGGCTGCACCGGGGCATTGGCACTGACCGCTGCCTGCAGGATGTTCGCGTGGAACGGCAGTACCGACCGCCCATCGGTCGTGGTGCCTTCGGGAAACAGGCAGATCAGGCCGTCGTTCTGCAAGACGCTCGACAGGCTGTCGACAATGCGCTTTGCATCGCCGCGTCGCTCGCGTCGGATGAAAACCGTACCGATCGCTTTTGCGAGCCGTCCGACGATCGGCCATCCGGCGATTTCGGATTTGGCGACGAATGGCGTCGGTCGCCATGCGTCGATGACGTAGATGTCGAGCCAGGAGACGTGGTTCGAGACGACCATCGCACCGGTGTCGAGCACGTCGCCGTGCTGATGCACTTGTAGCGTGATCCCGCAAAGCGCCAGCAATCGCTGAGACCAGTCGCGGACCAACGTTTGTCGCCGCGCCGGCGAGGCCTTGCGAAAGACGCTGCCGACCAGGACAAGGCCGTACAGCAGATGCCATACGAGACGACATTGGGCGGAAAACAACCGCCATCGCGCAGGACGGCGATTCGGGCTGTCGGCCTCGTCGGGCTGATCAGGGTAACGGCCGGCCGCCGTGGACCGC
>CAWUJR010000161.1:0-7761 GCA_963922375.1 uncultured Robbsia sp. | reverse complement strand
TGCCAGAACTCCATGTCCTGCAACGGCACGCCGGCGCGCGCCGCCATCCCCAGGCCGTCGCCGGTATTGATGAACGCATTCGTCGACGCCGCGTAAATCCGGCCGGCACCGCCCGTGGCGAACAACGTCGTCTTGCCTTCGAGGATGAAGATGTCGCCCGTTTCCATTTCGAGCGCCGTGACGCCCAGTACATCGCCTTCGGCATCGCGGATCAGATCCAGCGCCATCCACTCCGTATAGAAGTGTGTCTTCGCCTGAACGTTCTGTTGATACAGTGTATGCAGCAACGCATGACCGGTTCGGTCCGCTGCCGCACAGGCACGCTGCACCGGCTTTTCGCCATAGTTCGCGGTATGACCGCCGAACGGACGCTGATAGATCGTGCCATCGGCATTCCGATCGAAAGGCATCCCCATGTGTTCGAGCTCATACACCGCATTCGGCGCTTCGCGGCACATGAATTCGATCGCATCCTGGTCACCCAGCCAATCCGAACCCTTGATGGTGTCGTAGAAGTGATAGTGCCAGTTGTCTTCGCTCATATTTCCAAGCGATGCACCGATGCCACCCTGTGCGGCAACGGTATGCGAGCGCGTCGGAAACACCTTCGACAAGACGCAGACCGACAAGCCGGCGCGTGCGAGTTGCAGCGAGGCGCGCAATCCCGAGCCGCCGCCGCCGACGATAACGACGTCGAACTTGCGACGAGGAAGCGAATTCTTGATTGCAGCCATGCTCAAACTCTCCAGAGAATCTGTACCGCGTAGCCGGCACATGCGACCAGCCAAAGGATCGTCAACACTTGCAGGACCAGCTTGATGCCGGCCGGCTTGACGTAGTCCATCCAGATGTCACGAATACCCACCCACGCGTGATAGAACAGCGACAGGGCCGTGACGAACGTCAGCAACTTCATCCATTGATGCGCAAAGATCGACGCCCAACCGATGTAAGAAAAATCAGACGCCGCGAAGAACCACACCAGCAGCACGACCGTGAACACCGCCATGATGACTGCGGTCACGCGTTGCGCCAGCCAATCGAACATGCCGTAATGCGCGCCGACGACAAGACGCTTGGGACCGATATTGTTTTTTTCTGCCATTTTCAGAACACCCCGAACAATTTCAGCGCAATGACGATCGTCAGCAACGTCGACAGCACCAGTACGACGCCGGCCGTATTGCGCCCGCCTTCCTTGTTGACAAAGCGATGCGTGTCGGCGAGAAGGAAGCGGATGCCGGCGAAGAAGTGGAACGCGAACGCCCAGGCCAGCACCAGAACGATCAATTTGACGATGATGTGCGCGAAGAACGCCTTGAGGGTGTCGAAACTCAGCTCGGACGTCAGGCTTTGTTCGAAGAGATAGAGGGCAAAGGGAAGCAGTAAAAAGAGGATGCCGCCGCTTAGTCGGTGCAAGATGGAGACCTTGCCTGCAAGCGGCAGCCGGTATCCCCCTAGTTGCGCGATGCCGATATTTCTAAATTCCGGCCGCGGTTTTTTTACTGCTTCAGCCATGCTAGACCCCAGGTTGTTACGCGAATTCGCAATTTTAGCGCTTTTTTTACACAAAGCTGCGGCGTTTCAGCGCACAGTATTGCAAGTTTTCCGCAATAGTGCTTTGCTGGCAGCAGCGTCTATGTCTCATGAGCGGCCATTATCCGTGCAAGCGGTTTCGATACGTGCGGTATCGTGGACACGCGGTGGAAACCCACTCCCTCTTGTTCATCTCTACATTCGTCGTGCTCGACATCGTCAACTCAGGTCGTTCTGGTAGTGATAGTGACTGGTGACGTAATAGCCGCGACGCACCTCGACCGGGCGATCGCCATAGGTATAGGACAGACGTTCGACGCTGAGCAGCGGCTCGCCCTCCTTCACCCCAAGCAGCGCCGCCACCTGCGCCTGCGCCGCGACCGCCCTGACCTTCTCACTGGCCCGAATCATTCGCGTGCCAAACTCCGTCTCGAACATCGCATAAAACGGCCCCTTGTAGCCCGCCAGACGTTCCATCGTCAGCCCGCGGAACATCGCGCCCGGTAGCCAGATTTCGTCGAACACGACGGGCGGGCCTTCAAAGCGCAATACCCGCTTGATCTGAACGACCGGCTCGGCAGGCTTCAGGTCCAGTTGGCGCGCGATATCGGCCGGCGCACGCACGCGCCGACACTCCAGCACATCGCTCACGTGGGGGCGCATTTCGCCATCGTCCGGTAGCAGCCGGAGAAAGCGCACTTGTACGCGATCTTCGTGATGCGTCGCCACGAACGTGCCTTTGCCTTGCCGGCGTATCAAAAGATTGTCTGCGGCCAACTCGTCGATGGCCTTGCGTACTGTTCCCTGACTCACGCCGTAGCGTCCCGCCAGATCGACTTCGCTTGGAATGACGTCACCCGGGCGCCACTCACCCGATTCCAGGCTTTGTGTGATCAATGCCTTGATTTGACGATAGAGGGGACTGAAGGTAGGACTGGCGGCAGTGGAAGCGATACCAGCGACAGGAGCGCCACCCTGCGCGGCGGTCTGCGTCGAAGCGGACGGGGGCAGCGTATCCAAGCGCGTCGCAGGCGATGCGGAAGCCGTGCCCTGAGGGACTGCCGACGACGGGCCCGGCGCGTCTGTGTGGTCATCCGTGACCGGAGCGGCGCTGGCAGCGAGCGCGTTCTGCGAATTGGGCGGCGTGGCGATCATGGCCGGTATTTCATCATAAACCGCAGACGCGCGTCTATCAATTTGTCGATGCAATTGTTCGTCGATTGCGTCGCCGGACGACGCTGCGCAAAGCTTCAGGGGCAACGTGGAGCCTATGCACAATCATGTCTTATATAAGACATAAGATAAGGTTTGACTTTCGCGTTCGTCACTCCTAAACTCTCTCGCGAATTAAGGCTCCCCGAGAGCGCAAAGCCATAAGGGTTTTCACTGATCGGCGGCCGGCACTGACGGCGCACGCTTGGCGCGGGATAGCGATTCGCCCCGCACGCGCCTAGAATAGAAAGATATTTCGCTGATCGATCGGGTTGGAAGGCGTGTGATCTTCCAGCGTCGACGAGAAGCGATTGATCCACGAGGTGATCCACCTCATCGCCTGAATTTTGGAGACTTCCTCATGGCTAAAGCCGCCAAGCGCATCGCCGTCACCGGCGCCGCCGGTCAAATCGGTTATTCCCTGCTGTTTCGCATCGCCAGCGGCGCGATGCTCGGCCCGGACCAGCCCGTCATTCTGCAGTTGCTCGACCTGCCGCAGGCACAAGCTGCCGTCAAAGGCGTCGTCATGGAACTGGAAGACTGCGCGTTTCCGTTGCTCGAAGGCGTGGTGATTACCGACGATCCGAAGGTCGCCTTCAAGGATGCCGACATCGCGCTACTGGTGGGAGCCCGTCCGCGTAGCAAGGGCATGGAACGCAAAGACCTGCTGAGCGCGAACGCCGAGATCTTCACGGTCCAGGGCCGTGCGCTGAATGAAGTGGCGAGCCGTGATGTCAAGGTGCTGGTCGTCGGCAACCCGGCGAACACCAATGCCTATATTGCTATGAAGTCGGCGCCGGATCTGCCGAAGAAGAATTTCACCGCGATGCTCCGTCTGGATCATAACCGCGCGTTGTCGCAGTTGTCGGCCAAGACCGGCAAGACGGTCGCCAGCATCGAGAAACTGATCGTCTGGGGTAATCACTCGCCGACGATGTATCCGGATATCCGTTTCGCGACCACCGACGGCCAAGGCCTGAAGCAGTTGATCAACGACGATGTTTGGAACAACGACGTGTTCATCCCGACCGTCGGCAAGCGCGGCGGCGCGATCATCGAAGCGCGCGGCCTGTCGTCTGCGGCATCCGCTGCGAATGCGGCCATCGACCACGTGCGTGACTGGGTGCTCGGCAGCAACGGTAAGTGGGTCACGATGGGTGTGCCGTCGAGCGGTGCGTACGGTATTCCGGAAGACATCGTCTTCGGCGTACCCGTGACGACCGAAAACGGCGAGTACAAGCTGGTCGAAGGTCTGGAAATCGATGCGTTCTCGAAAGAGAAAATCGCGCATACGCTGGCCGAGCTGCAGGAAGAGCAGGACGGCGTCAAGCATCTGCTGGATTAATCCAGCCGGGTGTGACATCAGGCAGGCGCCGCCGTCGCGACGCACTGGCGACGCGACGGCAAAGCAACTGTTCGTTACACCCAGATACGGAATTTTGAGAGAGCCGGCGCCGAATGCGCCAGAATAGCGGCTGCGCGTCGATCCGCCGCCAGCGTCCGCCCAGGTTTTTCCTGCGCGACCACGGGTGCTGCCGATGCGACGCGTCCCAGTGCAAGGCTCTCCACGAATTATCAAAGGTAATGTTCAAAATGAAGAATGTGATGGTCGCAGTGCTCGCCGGTGCTTGTTTGTTGTCGGCCGGATTCTCCTCGCAGGCCATGGCTCAAGCCAGCAGCACGGCAGCGACGTCGAAGAAAGTGGTGAAGAAGACCGCCACGAAACATCACGAAACGCGCCACGAAACCCGTCGTCGCCGTACCGAACGCGCATCGACCAACTTGTTGCCGAAATCGGCCCCGATTCCGGATGGCGCGGAAAAGTGGAGCTGTGACGACAATGAATCGATATTCATCGCCGGCAACATGAAACGGGATCAGATTCTGTCCGTCGTCTGGGATGGCCGCACCTACAAGCTGCCGCGCGAAGCCACCACGACCGGTGCCGACCGTTTCTATGATCCGGCATCGGGCATGGACCTCGTCGTGATTCCGACGAAAGCGATGCTGTTCATGGATCGCGGCGACCGCACGCGTCTCGCCGACGAATGCAAAACGCAATTGATGACCGAGCAGAACGCGCCGGCACCGACGCAGTCGAACGAACTGCTTCTGAACCAGCAAAAACGTACGCTCAAACAAAGCCAATAAGAATGGTGCGTGCATCGGTGGTGTCTTCACCGCCGTTGCACGGCCCGACCTCCCCTCGAGACACGCGGCATCGACGCGCTAAAACCAAGGACAGACCATGGCCCACAATCTTCACCAAACGCTCAAGGAATTCGAGAGCGGTGCCGGAACTGGCAAGTACTACTCACTGCCACAGCTCGGTAAATCGCTCGGTATCGACGTGTCGCGCCTGCCGGTGTCGATTCGCCTGGTGTTGGAATCGGTGTTGCGCAACTACGATGGCAAGAAGGTCGGCGAGGAGCATGTAGAACAACTGGCGCGCTGGCAGCCGAATGCGAAGCGCACCGACGAAATCCCGTTTGTGGTTGCGCGCGTCGTGCTGCAAGACTTTACGGGCGTACCGCTGTTGGCCGATATTGCGGCCATGCGCGGCGTCGCAAAGCGCGCCGGCAAGGATCCGAAATCGATCGAACCGCTGGTCCCGGTCGATCTCGTCGTGGACCACTCGGTCCAAATCGATTACTTCCGCCAGGAAGATGCACTCGATCTGAACATGAAGCTCGAGTTCCAACGGAACAAAGAGCGGTATCAGTTCATGAAATGGGGGATGCAGGCCTTCGACACGTTCAAGGTCGTGCCGCCGGGCATCGGTATCGTTCACCAGGTGAATCTCGAATACCTCGCGCGCGGCGTGCACAAGCGTGCCGATGGCGCGGACACCGTGTATTACCCGGATACACTGGTCGGCACCGATAGCCACACGACGATGATCAATGGCATCGGCGTCGTGGGCTGGGGCGTGGGCGGCATCGAGGCGGAAGCCGGCATGCTGGGTCAACCGGTGTACTTCTTGACGCCGGATGTGGTCGGGGTGGAACTGACGGGCAAGCTGCGCGAAGGCGTGACCGCGACCGATCTGGTGCTGACGATCACGGAAATGCTGCGCCGTGAAAAGGTCGTGGGCAAGTTCGTCGAGTTCTTCGGCGAAGGCACCGTGTCGCTGGGCGTGCCGGACCGCGCGACGATCGGCAATATGGCGCCGGAATACGGCGCAACGATGGGCTTCTTCCCGGTCGATGAAAAGACCATCGATTATTTCAAGGGTACGGGCCGTACCGAGCAGGAAATTGCCGCGTTCGAAGCGTATTTCAAGGCGCAGGAACTGTTCGGCGTGCCGTCCACCGGTTCGATCGATTACACGAAGGTCGTGAGCCTGGATCTGAGCACCGTCACGCCTTCGCTCGCCGGTCCGAAGCGTCCGCAAGACCGGATCGAAATCGGTCATGTGAAGAGCACGTTCAAGGACCTGTTCTCGAAGCCGGTCGCGGAAAATGGTTTCGCGAAAGCATCGAAGCAACTGGACGAAGCGTACAAGACCACCGACGGCATCTCCGTGCACAACGGCGACATTCTGATTGCCGCGATTACGTCGTGCACGAACACGTCGAACCCGAGCGTGTTGCTGGCAGCGGGCTTGTTGGCGAAGAAAGCGGTCGAGAAAGGCCTGACCGTGGCCCCACACATCAAGACGTCGCTGGCCCCGGGCTCGCGTATCGTCACCGAATACCTGACCGCCACCGGCCTGCTCCCTTACCTGACGAAGCTGGGCTTCAGTCTGGCGGCGTATGGTTGCACCACCTGCATCGGCAACGCCGGCGACCTGACGCCGGAATTGAACGAAGCGATCACATCGAACGATATCGTGGCCGCTGCAGTGCTGTCCGGTAACCGGAACTTCGAAGCACGCATTCATCCGAACATCCGTGCGAACTTCCTCGCATCACCGCCGTTGGTGGTCGCGTACGCGATCGCCGGCAATATCTCGCGCGATCTGATGACCGAGCCGGTCGGCCGCGGCGCGGATGGCAAAGACGTGTTCCTCGGCGACATCTGGCCGAGCAGCGAGGAAGTGCAATCGTTGCTGAAGTACGCGCTGAACTCGGAAGTGTTCCGCAAGAACTATTCGCAACTGACCGAAAAGGGCGATCTGTGGAGCAAGATCGAAGGTTCTGAAGGTCAGGTCTACGACTGGCCGACATCGACGTATATCGCCGAACCGCCGTTCTTCGGCAACGACTTCAGCATGACGCCGGCGTCGGCCATTGCGCCGGTGACCGGTGCCCGTGCGCTCGGCATCTTTGGCGACTCGGTCACGACCGACCACATCAGTCCAGCTGGCTCGATCAAGGAAAGTTCGCCGGCAGGCGTCTGGCTGAAGGCGAACGGGGTCAAGAAAGCCGACTTCAACAGCTACGGCTCGCGTCGCGGCAATCATGAAGTGATGATGCGCGGGACGTTTGCCAATGTGCGGATCAAGAATCTGATGATCCCGCTGGACGCGAACGGCAACCGGATCGAAGGCGGCTTGACGATCCATAAGCCGAGCGGCGAACAGATGTCGATTTACGACGCGGCAATGAAGTATGTCGCAGCCGGCACGCCGTCGATCGTCTTTGGTGGCGAAGAGTACGGCACAGGCAGTTCGCGCGATTGGGCCGCCAAGGGTACGCAGTTGCTGGGCGTCCGTGCCGTGGTCGCACGCAGCTTCGAGCGGATCCACCGCTCGAATCTGGTCGGCATGGGCGTGTTGCCGCTGCAGTTCAAGGATGGCGACAGCGCCGCGTCGCTGGGCATCACCGGCGATGAAACCTACGACATCGAAGGTTTGGGCACCGACTTCCGTCCGCAGCAGGAAGTCACGCTGGTGATCCACCGCGCCGATGGCAAGACCGATCGCGTGGGCGTGTTGTTGCGCATCGATACCCCGATCGAAGTGGACTACTACAAGCACGGCGGCATCTTGCCGTTCGTTCTGCGCCAACTGCTCGCAGCGTAATTCGACGCACGGGTGCCCGCTCGCGGGCACTGCGCACGCGGCAAGCG
>CAWUJR010000160.1:0-7815 GCA_963922375.1 uncultured Robbsia sp. | reverse complement strand
TTCTGCGCGCGGCACGACAACTGCGGCCGCGGCAAGCGCTGATGCGGCAAACCGGCGGCGTGCATGCCGCCGCTTGGTGTGCGCTCGATGGCGAGATCTTGGCGTCGTTCGAAGATGTCGGTCGGCATAACGCGCTCGACAAACTGATCGGACGCCTGGCGCTGGATCGTGCCGACTTTGGCGACGGCTTTGTTTTCATGTCGAGCCGCGCCAGCTACGAGTTAGTGCGCAAAGCCGCGCGCGTGGGCATTCCGATGCTCGCGACCATCTCCGCGCCTACGTCATTAGCGATTCGCATCGCGCAACAGGCCGGAATCCGGCTCGCCAGCTTCTGTCGAGACGATAGTTTTGTCGACTATGCAACGGCGTCAAGCGAGGTTTGAGAAATCCGGCCGACGCCGTTCTGCGAACGCGCTCAACGCCTCCTGCGCCGCCGGCTCACGCAATAGCTCGTCGAAGCGACTGACTTCGCGCACGATGCGGCTGCTGACGGACTCGCCCGGATCCGCTTTCAGCAACGCCTTGGTTGCCCGCAATGCCGCCGGCGGCAGCGCCGCCAGACGCAACGCCTGGCGCAACGCTTCCGCTTCGACCTTCTCCGGCTCAAGCACGCGATTGACAAGTCCCATCTGGTGCGCTTCCTCCGCATCGAACGGGTCGCCGAAGAAAAACTTCTCCGCCGCACGCTGATAGCCGGCCAGGCGCGGTAGCAGCAAACTCGACGCCGCTTCCGGACAGAGACCCAATTGCACGAACGGCAACGCAAACAACGCATCGGTCCCCGCATAGACCAGGTCGCAATGCAGCAGCATCGTCGTGCCGACACCGATCGCTTGCCCTTTGACTGCCGCCAGCAGCGGTTTCGAGAATGCGGCAATCACATGCAGGAAGCGCAGCACCGGCGCGTCGTTGCCGGATGGCGGATTGGCAACGAAATCGTCGAGATCGTTACCGGCGGAGAACGCCTTGTCATCGCCCGCCAGTACCACTGCGCGCACGGTAGGGTCCGCTTCGGCCGCGACCAGGTGCTCGACCATCGCCGCATACATTTCCATCGTGATCGCATTGCGCTTGGCCGGTCGGTGCCAGCGCAATAGCCGAACCGCACCATGGCCTTCAACGGTCACGTCATTCGCGTCCATCAGATCCATCGCACCCCTCCCATTTCAAGGACCCGCAGCGAGCGACGTCGTGCGCCATCCGGCCCCCAGGTACGCGTGGCGAACCAGCGTCAGACGCGCTCGAGAATGCCCGCAGCGCCCATGCCCGTCCCTACGCACATCGTCACCATACCGTATCTCAGTTGCTCACGGTGCAATGCGTGCACGACGGTCGCTGCCCGGATCGCGCCGGTCGCGCCAAGCGGATGGCCTAACGCGATGGCGCCCCCCAGTGGATTGACTTTCGACGGATCCAAGCCCAGATCGCGAATGACCGCGAGCGACTGCGCGGCGAACGCCTCGTTCAACTCGATCCAGTCGATATCCTGCTGGTTCAGCCCGGTCGTACGGAGCACCGCCGGAATCGCCTCCTTCGGTCCGATGCCCATCACCTCAGGGGGCACACCGCGCACCGAAAATCCGACAAAGCGCGCGAGCGGCGTCAAGCCATACAGCTTCAACGCACGCTCCGATACGACGATCAATGCGCCGGCGCCGTCCGACGTCTGCGAGCTGTTGCCCGCCGTGACCGAGCCCTTATTGGCAAAGACCGGTTTCAGCCGCGCGAGCGCCTCCAACGACGTGTCCGCACGGGGCCCCTCGTCGCGGTCGAACATGCGCGTTTTGATGCCCACGGTGCCGGATGTACGATCGGCAAAACGGTCGATCACCTCGATCGCTGCCATTTCGCGATCGAACGCGCCGGCCTGCTGCGCGGCCAACGCGCGTCGGTGCGATTCGACTGCAAACGCATCCTGGTCGTCACGGCTCACCTTCCAGCGCTCGGCTACCCGCTCGGCCGTCAAGCCCATCCCGTAGGCGATGGCGACATTCTCGTCCTTATCATAGACATGGGGGGAGATCGACGGCGTATTCCCGGTCATCGGCACCATGCTCATCGACTCGACCCCGCCCGCGATCACCACGTCCGATTCGCCGACGCGAATCCGGTCCGCAGCCATCGCGAGCGCACTCAGGCCCGATGCGCAAAACCGATTGACGGTGATGCCGCCGACCGATTGCGGCAAGCCGGCGAGCAGCACGGCGGTACGGGCGATATTCAAACCCTGCTCCGCTTCCGGCATCGCACAGCCGATAACCGCATCCTCGATCGCGGCGGGATCCAGCCCGGGCGTGGCGGCCAATGCGGCCTTCAGTGCATGCACCAACATTTCATCCGGTCGAACATGCCGGAGCGCCCCGCGCTGCGCCTTGCCCACCGGTGTACGCACGGCCGACACGATATAGGCATCCTGAACTTGTTTGCGTTCCTGACTGCTCATGGCATTTCCTTGTCTGTTCGGCCTAGTTGCGAGCAGGTTTGCCGCCTTGCAGCAAGCCCATGATCCGTTCCTGCGTTTTGGCGGTGCCCAGCAACTCGACGAACGCGCGCCGTTCGAGTGTCAGCAGCCAATCCTCATCGACCCGTGTGCCCGGTTCGACATCGCCGCCACAGATGATCTCGGCAATGCGCCCGGCAATCAGACTGTCGTGCTCGGAAATGAAATGACCATCGCGCATATTGACCAGTTGCGATCGGATCGTCGCGATCGCCGATCGACCTGCGACCGGGATCTGCGTCGCCGCCAGCGGCGGTCGATAACCTGCGGCGGACATCGCTCTGACCTCGCACTGGGCGGCGTCCAATAGCGCATGCACATTGAACACAATCGGGTCGGACGGCTTCAGATAGCCCATCTTTCGAGCTTCATGCGCGGAGGTCGACACCTTTGCCGTGGCGGCATACGTAAAGCGTGGCGTCAGAAAATCGAGCAGACGCTTGCTGTCGATCTGCGCCGCCGCCTCGGCTGCGGCAATGGCGGCCTCCTTCAAGCCGCCACCGGCCGGCACGACCCCCACGCCAATCTCGACCAAGCCGATATAACTCTCGATATGGGCGACGCGACGTGCCGCATGCAGCGCCAATTCGCAGCCGCCGCCCAATGCAATGCCGGAAATCGCCGCGACCACCGGAACGCGTGCATATTTGATCCGCTGCATCGTTTGCTGAAATTCGGCAATGAATGGCTCGACCCCTGCCGCGCCGCCCATCATGAACTTCGGCATCGCGGCTTCCAGATTCGCGCCTGCCGAAAACGGGCCGCCGGGCGTGCCGAGCTTCAACGATGTCGGTTGCCAGACCACCAGGCCGCGATAGTCGCGCTCCGCGATGTCGATACCGCGGCGAATCGCTTCAAGCACTTCCGGCCCGATCGTATTCATCTTGCTGCGAAACGACAGCGTCAGCACATCGCCGCCACGTGCGTCGTTGACCCACAGACGTGCGCCGGCGTTTTCGAAGACCGTGCGCCCACGCCGCAGCGGGTCGCTTTGCGCGTCGTCGCCGGTACCGAATAACGCGGCCCGGAAGACCTGACGCTGATACACCGGCAACGTACTACGCGCTTCGAAGCGGTGCTGTTCAGGCGAGAAAGATCCCGCCGCCTGATGCACGCCACCCTGTTCGGCAACCGGACCTTCGCTGACCCACGCGGGCAGCGGTACCGATGCCAGGGTCTTGCCGGCCGCGATGTCTTCGGCAATCCAGTTCGCGATCGTCTTCCACCCTGCGGCTTGCCAGGTCTCAAACGGCCCCTGGTCCCAGCCGAAGCCCCAGCGAATCGCAAAATCGAGGTCGCGTGCGTTGCCGGCAATCGCTTCCAGATGCACGGCGACATAGTGGAAGACATCACGATAAATCGCCCACAGAAATTGCGCCTGCGGATGATCGGTTTCCCGCAGCAACGCAAAGCGTTCGGCCAATGGCTTTTTCAGAATGCGCACGATCAGATCGTCCGCCTTGCCGCCCGAGGGCTGGTAACTGCCTTTGGCCGGATCGAGCACCAGGATATCGCGGCCGCTTTTCTTATAAAAGCCCGCGCCGCTCTTTTGTCCTAATGCACCCTGCTGGATCAGCCCCTGCAATGTCGCCGGCGTCGCGTACGCATCGGCGAACGGATCGTCCGGCAAGCCATCCTGCATGGTCTTGATCACGTGCCCCATCGTGTCGAGCCCGACCACATCGGCGGTACGGAACGTTGCGGACTTCGCCCGTCCAAGGCGGCTGCCGGTGAGATCGTCGACGACATCGAAACCCAGCCCGTATTGCTCCGCGCGTTGGATCACCGCGAGAATCGAAAACACGCCGACACGATTCGCAATGAAGTTCGGCGTGTCCTTTGCGCGCACCACGCCCTTGCCCATCGTCTGCGTCAGAAACGTTTCCAGCGCATCCAGAATGTCCGGACGGGTCTGCGCGGTCGGAATCAACTCAACCAGATGCATGTAGCGCGGCGGATTGAAGAAATGCACGCCGCAAAACCGTTGCTTCAACTCGGTATCGAAGCCGTCGGCCAGAGCTGCGATCGAGAGACCCGATGTGTTCGACGCGAAGATGGCGTGTTCACTGAGATGAGGCCCGACCTTTTTGTAGAGATCGTGCTTCCAGTCCAGTCGCTCGGCGATGGCCTCGATCACCAAGTCGCATTCGGCGAGCTTGTCGAGATCGTCGTCGTAGTTCGCCGCCTGCAGATACTGCGCATCCTCGGCAACACCGAACGGCGCAGGTTTCAGTTTCTTCAATCGATCGATCGCGGCCAGCGCGATGCTGCTGCGTGGAACGGACGTGCCGGCGGTGTCGGATGCATTCGGGGAAGACGTATCCTGGGACGCCGCCAGATCGAACAGCAATACCGGCACGCGGGCGTTGATCAAATGCGCGGCAATTTGTGCGCCCATCACGCCCGCACCCAGCACCGCCACCTTATTGACTGTCCTGCCGACGCCCCGCGCGGTCGAGCCGTCGATCCGATCCGTCTGATTTGTCTGATTCGTCACGTGTCTCTCCAGTGCAGTCAGAACCATGCTTCGTCCATATCCATCATAGGTTTCGCGCCAGCGCGCGCCGTCCGAATTTGCGCGGCCGTCTCCGGCAGTAATTTCGCAAAGTAGAAACGCGCCGTCGCCAGCTTCGATCGATAGAACGGGTCGACGCGATCGCCCTCTTCGGCGATCCGCTTCAGTGCGATACGCGCGGACTGTGCCCAGAAGTAGGCAAAGACCAGATGCCCCACCACCCGCAGATAAGGCACCGATGCGGCCCCCACTTCATCCGGATTCGCCATGGCCTTCATGCCGATTTCCATCGTTAGCTTCTGCACCTTTTCGCCTAGGTCGGCCAGCGGGTTGATGAATTCCTGCATTGCCGGTTTCACGCCCTCTTCATCGATCAACGTTTCGACCAATTTGCCGAAGCGTTTCAATTTCGCCCCCATGTCCCCAAGGACCTTGCGACCCAATAGATCGAGTGCCTGAATCGCATTCGTGCCCTCATAGATCATATTGATCCGCGCATCGCGCACATATTGTTCGACGCCCGTCTCGCGGATATACCCGTGACCGCCAAAGATCTGCATCGCATGGTTGGTGCTCTCGAACGCGTTGTCGGTTAGAAAGGCCTTGGCGATTGGCGTCAGGAGCGCCACCATATCGGCCGCCTCGGTGCGAGCCGCTTCGTCAGGGTGCGAGGTCATCAGATCGATCTGCAATGCAAGCCAGCTCGTGAACGCTCGCCCCCCTTCCACATAGGCCTTTTGCGTCAGCAACATCCGACGCACATCCGGATGCACGATGATCGGATCGGCCGCTTTCTCGGGTGCCTTCGGGCCGGTCAGCGCCCGCATCTGCAATCGATCCTTCGCATAATCGAGCGACTGCTGATAGGCGATTTCGGTCAACCCGAGCCCTTGCATGCCCACGCCGAGACGGGCCGTATTCATCATCACGAACATCGCATTCAAGCCACGATGCGGCTCGCCGACGAGCCAGCCGCGTGCCCCATCCAGATTGATCGTGCACGTCGAATTGCCGTGAATGCCCATCTTGTGCTCGATCGCGCCGCACTGCACCGGATTACGCTCGCCAAGCGTGCCGTCGGCACGGGGCAGAAACTTCGGCACGATGAAGAGCGAAATCCCTTTGGTGCCTTTCGGTGCATCGGGCAACCGTGCGAGCACCAGATGCACGATGTTGTCGGCGAGATCGTGTTCGCCGCTCGAGATGAAGATTTTTGTACCGCTCAGGAGATAGGCATCGCCATCGTGACTGTCGCCGGCCGGCTCTGCTTTGGTGCGGAGCATGCCGAGATCGGTGCCGCAGTGCGGTTCGGTCAGGCACATCGTACCGGTCCATTCGCCCGATACCAGCTTCGGCAGATACATCGCTTTTTGCGCGTCGCGGCCGTGTGCATGCAGGCACTCGTATGCGCCGTGCGACAGTCCCGGGTACATGGCCCAGGCCTGATTCGTCGCGTTGAGCATTTCGAACAGCGTATTGTTCAGCGTGATCGGCAGACCCTGACCGTCGTAAGCCGGGTCGCAGGCCAATGCCGGCCAGCCCGCTTCGACGTACTGTCGATAGGCCTGCTTGAAACCCTTCGGTGTACGAACCTCACCCGCCTCGAACGTACATCCTTCGAGGTCGCCGGCGGCATTCAATGGAAAGAGCACTTCGCCGCAGAATTTCCCCGCTTCGTCGAGGACCTGATCGATCGTGTCCCGATCAATGTCTGCATGTGGCGGCAAAGCGCGCAATTGCGATTCGACCTGCAACAGTTCGTGCAGGACGAACTGGATATCCCGCATCGGCGCGCGGTACTGTGCCATGAGTGTCTCCTCCTCTGGCGCGCCGCCGGGTTGGCGTGCGCTACGTCTGATATGAAACGATCAGCTTCTCGAGCGCCTGCCGCGCAAGCGGCACCGCACCCGGAATCCGCAGGAATCGAGCGTCGTGGTGCACGCCCAGGGTCAAGCTATAAACTTCAAACAACATCATTTGCGGGTCGGTATCGGCACGCAAATGACCCTCTTCTTTCGCCTGTTCAATGGCGCGTTCGAGCGCCGTGCGCCACGATGTCACGCTATGCGCAAGCTGCGCGCGCACCGGACTGTCCGGACGGTCGTCGTATTCGACCGCGCCGCTGATGAAAATGCAGCCGGTGGACACTTCCTCCTGAATCCGCTTTTCCATCCAGCCAAAAACCATCTGGCGCAAACGCGGTAATCCGCGCCCGAACGCCAAACTTGGTAGAAAGACGTCGCGCTCGAAGCGCCGATGATATTCGGCGATCACTTCGACCTGCAGGTCTTCACGGGAGCCGAAATGCGCAAACACACCGCTTTTGCTCATCCGCATCCGCTCCGCCAACAGGCCGATCGTCAATCCCTCCAGCCCGTCGCGACTGGCCAATGCCAGCGCCGCATCCAGGATCGCCAATCGGGTTTGCTCGCCTTTACGCATTCTCTCTCATCCGGATCGAAGAAACGAACGGCCGTACTATTATTGTTTGGGGCCGTTCTGGAAAACAAGTACTTTATTAGAAACCGCTTTCTAACGGCCGCTGCGCCACCGTATGGCGTCAGTCGTACCGCCCGACGGTGATGACGCGCATCGTGACCCGATAGAGACCGTAGGCCGACCAGTTCAACAGGCGCTCCGGCCAACGACGGGCGGCGTAACGGTTTTGATCGATACGCCGCGAACCGTCGAACGCCTGGATGATCGATGCGCGCAGCGCCGCATTGACCTTGTCGCGCACGATGACGACATTGGCCTCGTGATTGAGGAAAAGGCTGAGCGCATCCAGATTCGACGAACC
>CAWUJR010000159.1:0-7872 GCA_963922375.1 uncultured Robbsia sp. | reverse complement strand
CCGATCTGTCGGGCGCCGCGCGTGGGGGCACGCGCGGCGCGGTTGCATCCCGCTCTGTCATCTCGCTCCTCGAAGTCGACCGTCTCAAACGCGGCATTCTAAACGCTTGCGCGCCAGATACACGCAGGAAGATGTCGATGCTGAGGAAAACCCGATGAAAACCGACAACAATCGGAATGACAACCGGTCGTCGGCACGCCGACCATCGACGCGCGGCAGCACAGACCACAGCCTCCGTACCGACGCCGCCAATAGGGTCATCCGCGCCGAGCGACCCCATCCGCCGCCGGGCGCTATGCTGTAGCGAGAACCTCCACGCTTCACCCCCTTTCCAAGGAGCAGGCGACATGCGCTACAAACAATTAGGCAAGACCGGGCTTTTCGTCTCGGAACTGTGTCTTGGCACGATGACATTCGGTGGTACGGAAGGCATGTGGAAACAGATCGGCGACCTGAACCAAGCCGATGCAGAGAAACTGGTGGGGCGCGCGGTCGACGCCGGCGTCAATTTCATCGACACCGCCGACGTCTACTCTGGCGGCCTCTCCGAGCAAATTACCGGTCAGGCATTGAAGAATCTGCGTATTCCCCGCGACGAAGTCGTCGTGGCGACAAAAGTCTTCGGCGAAACGGGCAATGCACAAAACACCCGGGGCGCGTCACGCTTCCATATCATCGATGGCGTCAAAGCCAGCCTGAAACGACTGCAGCTCGATCACATCGATTTGTACCAGATTCACGGCTTCGATCCGGCAACCCCGATCGAGGAGACGATGGGTGCGCTGGACACGCTCGTCAAACACGGGCACGTGCGTTACGTGGGCGTATCGAACTGGGCGGCCTGGCAAATCGTCAAGGCATTGGGCATTGCCGAGCGCCGTGGACTCGCGCGCTTCGAGACGCTACAGGCGTACTACACGCTCGCGGGGCGCGATCTCGAGCGCGAACTGGTGCCGATGCTGCAAAGCGAGGGCCTCGGCCTGATGGTCTGGAGTCCATTGGCCGGCGGGCTGCTCAGTGGCAAATTCGATCGGCACGACGAGGAAAAAGGTGACGCGGGCCAGTCAGGTGGCGGCAATCGGCGCGCAAGTTTCGATTTTCCGCCGGTCAATCGTCCCCGCGCATACGACTGTATCGACGCGATGCGCCCGATCGCCGAAGCCCATCGGGTGTCGGTCGCGCAGATCGCGCTGGCCTGGCTGTTGCATCAGCCGGTCGTGACCAGTGCCATCATCGGAGCGAAGCGGATCGAGCAGTTGGACGACAATCTGGCCGCGACGCAGGTCTCGCTGAGTGCGGATGAACTCGCCACGCTCGATAAGGTCAGTCAACTGCCAAGCGAATATCCCGGCTGGATGCTCGAACGACAGGGAGCGTATCGGCGCAAGCAGGTTCAAGCCGCGCATCGACAACCGGGCGTGCCCGACAACACTTGATCCTGTCCGTGCGGGATCTGGCGCTTTGCCCCGATGTTCGCCTCGATGTTCCGCCCGACCTTCCGGACGACCTTCGTGGCGCTTTTCCTCAGCGCCTCATCGGCCTGTTCGCTCGATGTACACACCGCAAAGCTTGCCGGTACCGATCGCACCGGATACCGCAAACAGGATCGGTATCAGAAACGCATGGTCGATCCGCGAAAGCTCCACGATCCCTACCACGGCCGTCAGCGGCATCTTCATCGATGCCGCCAAAAAGGCAGCTGCGCCGATCAACGCAAATGCCCCGTTCTCGCCGGACATCGTGCCGAGTCCGGTCGTGGGTCCGCGTTCGGTCCCAAAGTGGATAGCACCCCGGGACCGAACGCGGACACCATCGCGATTCCTTCGGACTGGATAGGGATCCAGAGGCCGCCCAGTACGATCGCCAGCAGTGCGCCGATCCGTCAGCCCCGGAGTCAGCAGACCGCCCTCGGCACCGGCGCTACGTGCTCGCGGTGATGACGACCTTGAGGAACAGCAGCAGCGCCGCAGCCGACACCGTCAGGTGGTTGCCGAGACCCAATTGCGTGGCCGACTTGCTTCGATGCGGCGCAACGGCGAGGCAGCGGCGGTAGCAGTTCGCGTGGACGGCATGGGCAACGGATAGCGTCGTGTTGGCTTGGCTTGGCTTGGCTTGGCTTGGCTTGGCGGAGCGTAACGAGCGAGCTGGAACGGGACAAGGATCTATCGATATCGTAAAGGCTGACGCATGACTAAATCCAACTCATTTCCGAATCAGTTTGATGACTTTTGCTCACAGCTTTTTTCGGGAACGGCGCTTGCCCCGCCTCGACACCGCCAAAAGCGGTGATACTGAACCTATCGTTGACAGTCGAACGCTACCCATCGGAGTGCTATCCGCATGCAGAAACAAGACGACAGTCCGGTGATCCTGGTACTGAACGCCGGATCGTCCAGCATCAAATTCGCCATATTCGACGCGCGGGACCCGTCTCGCGCACCGCTTTGGGGCGGCAAAGTCGAGGACATCGGCCCGGACAAACCGTACCATGCCGCGCTGGAAGACATTCGTCACCAGGTCGACCACAAACTGGGCTCGCGCACGATGGCGGCGGTCGCGCACCGGGTCGTGCACGGTGGTACCAAGTACTCGCAACCGACGCGCATCGATCGAACGGTGCTCGCCGATCTGCGCAGCTACATCCCGCTCGCGCCGTTGCATCAGCCGTTCGCGCTCGACGCCATCGATGTGTTCCTCGACCGCCAACCCGATGTGCCGCAAATTGCGTGCTTCGATACCGCGTTCCACCACACGATGCCCGACGTCGAAAAAATGCTGCCGCTGCCATACGACGCGTGGGAGCAAGGGCTGCGCCGCTTTGGTTTTCATGGCCTTTCATACGAGTACCAAACGATCGCCCTCGCTGAACGGTATGGCGAGGCACGTGCCGATGCGCGGGTCATCGTCGCGCACCTTGGCAACGGAGCAAGCCTGTGCGGCATGCGTGAGCGCCGCAGCGTGACCACGACGATGGGATTCTCGGCGTTGGACGGATTGATGATGGGCACGCGATGCGGCAGTCTGGATGCCGGGGCGCTCATCTACCTGATGGAGGTGCGCAAGTTGAGTCTCGAACAGGTCGGGCATATGCTCTACCATGAGTCGGGCCTGTTGGGCGTCTCCGGTCTCTCATCCGATCCGCGCAAACTCTTCGAACACGAGGCGCAAAGCGACACCCGCGACAAGCACGCGAGCAACGCCGCGCGCGCGAAGACGGCACTGGATCTCTATACGCAGCGCTTCGTCCATGCGTTGGGTGCCTGCGTGGCCGCGCTCGGCGGCCTGGACATGCTGGTTTTCACCGCCGGCATCGGTGAGCACAGTGCCACCATGCGCGAACGGCTGTGCGCGCCGCTGGCCTTCCTCGGTATCGACATCGATTCGGATGCCAACCGTGCACAGAGCGATGCGCACGCGAGCGAGCACCACCCCACCGGCGGGGCGGCGTTGATCTCGCGCCCATCGAGTCGGGTGGCAGTCGCCGTCGAACCGACCAATGAAGAATGGATTGCCGCGCGACATGCCGCGGTACTGCTGCGGTCCGCGTGAAACGACTTCCGCCCATGCAGTGTCATGCGACAGATCACGCAGGTCTGCCAAAACGCGCACATTTGCCTTATGCTCGATGCACAGGGCAAACCGCATGGCCCGCCCCGCCCGGGCCCTTGCGCAATGACCGCAGACTGGATTTGTATTGAGGAGGACATGCATGCCGAAGTTCCGTTCTAGCGCTATCGCGGTAGCCACACTGGCACTGAGTAGCACGCTTCTCGGCGCGCCGACGCCATCGCTGATCACCGCCGCGTCTGCTGCCCCGCAGGAGACAGCCCAAAACACCCCCGCCGCGGAAGACGCGGCACCCGACACCGCGTCGCTCAAATCGCCTGTAGGGGTATGGCGGACATTAGATGACAAAACGCATCAGCCGAAAGCATTGATTGCCATCGAGCAAAATAGCGCAGGCGTGGTCAGCGGCAAAATCGTGACTGGCATCGGCGCGAATCATTCGCCAGGAAGCCGCTGCACCGCCTGTGTCGACGAACGCAAGGACCAGCCGATGCAAGGCTTGACCCTGATTCGGAATATGACGCTGAAGGACGGCAAGTGGGTCGGCGGCGACATTCTGGATCCAGAGAACGGCAAGACCTACCATTGTGAGATGTCCCTCGCCGCGAACGGCGAACATCTGCTCGTGCGCGGGTATATCGGCATTCCGCTGATCGGCCGTTCTCAGACCTGGATCCGGGAGCATCATCCGGCGGCGGCCGAAGCGGCTGCGACGCAACCGGGTGCGACCCTCCCCTAGCCGGATCGCCTGATGCAGCGGCATGCGGGTCGCTGCGTCCCGCATGCCGCGAGCCCCTCCACGGATCGCGGCGACCCTTCTCCGGCGAAGCAAGCGGCGGAACCGTAGCGCATCCTAGCCAAATCGCGACGAATCGCAACGCGATACGTCCGCTTTACTATGCCATCCTGACAGCGGTTGCCCCACGCGACGCGCTCCGGGGCGCCTTCGGTTTGGTCGCCTTATTCTTCTGTACCACCGGATGAATCAGGTCAGCCCGCAGCGCCGCGCGCGTGCCGCTGCGTATGCGGTTCGACACGATGTCCAGAAAGTCCTCCGCAGAGGCGCCGAACAAGGTATGCGCAATACGATGCATGACGCCAGCGTCGTACCATGCCTTGAAGCTGCGATGACATGTCTGATAGGAAGGATACTTACGCGGCAGGGTCTGCCACGATGCGCCGCTGTACATCACCCATATCGTCGCGTTCAGGCAATCCCGACGATCCGTCAGCGGCCGGCCGCGCGGATCCCGCTTTGGATTGAATTTGAGTTCCGGAATTAGAGGCTCGACCCGCGCCCATTCTTCATCGGTGACTTGGCGATACGGTTGCATAGCTTTCTCCTGGAGAACTAAACGACTCAACCTGCGGTTGAGCGTCCGTCGCAGCGACATGCCGGACGGCGTTAGGAATCGTCAGGAGACAAGTTATCGGCCAGGAGAATATTTAGAAATAGGACAAGTCTTGAATTGCTCCAACATTGCCGCATCCTCTGGCACTGGCATGGGTCGGTGCTGTTTTTGACACATGCCGATGCGCGCAAAAACCCGCCAGAAAGTGGCCGAGGTATCCCCAACAATGCGCCGAGGGATCCTCGATGACGGTCGAGCGGCACCGCGTCAGGTCAACGACGTATCGACCAAACGGCGTTCGGATTCGAGATATTCGCGCGACTGCATTTCGGTAATCCGGGATACGGTGCGCAAAAATTCATTCGCCATCGCCCCTTCGGGATAAAGCTGTTCCGCTTCGACCGCGGCCGACATGATCAATTTCACCTTATGGTCGTACAACACGTCGATCAACCAGGTAAAGCGACGCGCTTCGGAGGCCATGCGCGGCGACATCTGCGGCACGTCCGACAACAAAATGGTGTGGAAACGGCTGGCTAGTTCAAGGTAGTCGTTTTGCGAGCGGGGACCGCCGCATAACGTCGCAAAACTGAACCAGACCACGCCATCCGCACGACGCAACGCATGCAATTCGCGTTTCTCGATGTGCAGGATCGGGCTCTCGTCCGGGACACCGGCCAGATCGCGAAACGCATGACGCAGCGCACGATCCGCGTCCGCCCCTAGCGGATGGTGATAGGCCTGGACCTGCGACAGCGTGCGTTGCCGATAATCGACGCCCGCATCCACATTGATCACATCAAGATTCGCCTTGATCAGCGCGATGGCCGGCAACAGCCGATCGCGATGCAGCCCATCCGGATACAAGGTGTCCGGCGCGTAATTCGACGTCATCACGAACTGCACACCGTTGCGAAAGAGCGGATCGAGCAATCGATACAGCATCATCGCATCGGCGACATCGGAGACGTGAAACTCGTCGAAACAGATCAGCCGAAAGCGCTTCGCAATGCGCACCGCGAGCTCTTCGAGCGGGTCCGCACGCCCTTTCAAACCTTCGAGCTCGCGGTGCACTTCACGCATGAATTCGTGAAAATGCAAACGGGTTTTGCGCGTGAGCGGCACGACCGAATAGAAACTATCCATCAGGAAACTCTTGCCGCGCCCGACGCCGCCCCACATATAAACGCCTCTCGGCAAAGGGGGACGCTTCACCAAGCGGCGAAAGACGCTGGCACGTTGCCCTTTGTAGGCGACCCACTCGTCGTAGCACTGCTGCAGGCGTTCGACCGCCGCGCGTTGCGCATTGTCCGATTGATAGCCCCGTACCTTGAGCTCGTGTTCGTAGTATTCGCGTGCATTCATTCGCTGACCCGTGTGCTGGTTTCCGAGGCGTCGCTGAGGCCGGCATGCCACCCCGCGCCGCCAATAAAGAAGGCGACCCTGAGGTCGCCTTCCGCTGCCATGTATGTCGCTACCGCGTCGATGTCGATACGGTAGCGCGTGGATTACATGTTCAGCGCGCGCTTATCGACGGCGAGCGCCGCTTCCCGCACGACTTCGGAGAGCGACGGATGCGGATGGCAAATACGACCGATGTCTTCCGCTGCGGCCTTGAATTCCATCGCCACCACCGCCTCGGCGATCAGATCCGATGCGTTCAAGCCGACGATATGCACGCCCAGTATCTCATCCGTTTCCGCGTCCGCGATCACCTTCACGAAACCGTCTGCCGAGCCGATACCCAATGCGCGGCCATTGGCCATGAACGGGAATTGACCAGCTTTGATCGCACGACCGGCTTGCTTCAGCTGCTGCTCGGTCTGACCGACCCAGGCAATTTCCGGCGACGTGTAGATGACCCACGGAATGCAGTTGTAATCGATATGCGGCTTTTGCCCATCGATGATTTCGGCGACCAGCACGCCTTCATCTTCGGCTTTATGCGCGAGCATCGGACCCCGCACCACGTCGCCGATCGCATACAGGTTCGGCAGCTTGGTTCGGCACGATTCATCCACGTCGATAAAACCACGCTCGTTCGGCACCAGACCGATCGCTTCCAGGCCCAGTCCGTCGGTGTTCGGTACGCGCCCCACCGACACGATCAGGCGGTCCGCCTCGAGCGTCTGCGCCTGGCCGTCTTTGTCCGTATAGGTGATCTTGACGCCGCTCTCGCTCGCGGCCACGTCGCCAATCTTGACGCCCAGATGGATCTTCAGGCCCTGCTTCGTCAGTTGCTTCTGCGCTTCTTTTGCAAGCGATTCGTCCGCCGCACCCAGGAAAGCCGGCAACGCTTCGAGCACCGTCACGTCTGCACCCAGACGACGCCATACCGAACCCAATTCGAGACCGATGACGCCGGCCCCGATCACCGCCAGCTTCTTCGGTACGCTGTCGAACGCCAATGCCCCTTCGTTATCGGACACGATCCGGTTGTCGACCGGCAGATTCGGCAGATGCCGAGCCTTCGATCCCGTCGCGATAATCACATCGCGCCCGGTCACGGTCTGCGCTTCACTTTCGCCACTGACCTGGATCTGATAACCGGCGTCGCTCTTGCCGACGAACGTGCCCTGTCCCTTCAACCAAGTGATCTTGTTCTTGCGGAACAGGAATTCGATGCCCTTCGTCATCTTCGAGACGATGCCGTCCTTGCGCGACTGCAGCTTCGCGAGGTCCAGTTCCACGCCCGAAACGTTGATACCGTGATCGGCCAGATGGTGCCCGACCTTCTCGAACTCTTCCGACGATGCCAACAACGCCTTCGACGGGATGCAACCGACGTTCAGACAGGTCCCGCCCAACTTCATTTCGCCTTGCGGGTTCTTCCATTTTTCGACGCAAGCGACGGACTTACCCAACTGCGCTGCGCGAATGGCGGCAATATAGCCGCCGGGTCCGCCGCCAATGACGACGACGTCAAATTCTTGGGCCATGACTTTCCTCTAAG
>CAWUJR010000158.1:0-7892 GCA_963922375.1 uncultured Robbsia sp. | reverse complement strand
TTGAGCGGCCCGGGACTGGCAGGGTTGACGGGGCTGACCCGATCACGAGGTGCCACCCCTTCGGCATCGAATACGCCAGGCAACAAAGTGTCGCGTGCAAAAGGCGCATCGGTACAACCGGCGCCGCCAAGCGTGCCACCAGTCGCGAGTACCGCGCTTTACGAGAACCTCACCGGTTGGACGTTCGGTGCGTTACCCGAACTGCTCGAGATCCGGCGCGGTGGCAACACGCTGTACGGTTACCCGGCGCTTGTGGATCGCGGCACCCACGCAGAGGTGCAGGTTTTCGATTCGCCGCAGGAAGCAGCGCTGACGCACCGTGCGGGATTGCGTCGCCTGTTCGCGCTGCAACTGCGCGAGCCGCTGAAGTACCTGGAAAAAAATCTGCCGGGATTGCAGCAAATGGCGATGCAGTACATGGCGTTGGGTTCCCTGGAGGAGCTCCGTAGCCAACTGATCGATTGCACGATCGATCATGCTTGTCTGGCCGATCCACTGCCCCATGACGATGCCAGCTTTCTTGCGCGTCGCGACGAAGGGCGCGGTCGTTTATCGTTGTTGGGACAGGAGGTAGCACGGTTGATCGGAACGATCCTTGCTGAATATACCGACGTCAACAAGAAGCTGGTGCAGGCGCGGAGCTTTACGGCGGCGCATGACGACATGCAGCAACAGCTGCGGGCATTGATCGGCAAGCGCTTCGTCGCGGATACACCGTACGCGCAGCTCACGCATTTTCCGCGGTATTTGAAAGGCATTGGCGTGCGCATCGGCAAGCTCAAGGCGGATGCGGCGCGCGATGTCAGAGCGAGCGCCGAGTTTGCGCCGTTGAAGCAGCAGTATCAACGGGTCGCGTCGCAATGGCGTGCAGGCGCCGACCCGCGACTCGACGAGTTCCGCTGGTTGTTGGAGGAGCTGCGCATCTCGCTCTTCGCGCAAGAGTTGAAAACGCCGATGCCGGTATCGGTCAAACGCCTGCACAAGGTCTGGGACGCGATGCAGCGGTGAAGCAAAGGCGCTGTAGCAAGCACGTGACGAGCCCGTGGACGATCCGAGGAAAAAATCGATGAACGATGTCTTGCGTGCGTTGATGCGCGCCATCTCGAGCATGTTGCACCCGCGCGTGCTGTGGCTGACGGCAGCACCCTTTGTCATGTCGGCCCTGATCTGGGGCGTGCTGTTCTACTATGGGTGGGAGGCCTCGGTCGCATTTGTGCGCGATTGGTTAGGGCAATGGCCGGCGCTGGCGTCGGTCGAAAGCGCGATCGCGTTCGTCGGCCTGACGGGGCTCCACCTGGTGTTCGCGCCGTTTCTGGTGGCGGCGGTGGCGGTGCCGCTGATCGTGGCGACCATCCTATTGGTGATCGGCGTGACGTCGATGCCGGCCGTCGTCAAGCATCTGGGGCGGAGCAAACGTTATGCGCACCTGGAGGCCCGCCGCGGCGGCGGCTTCTTCGGCAGCGTGCTCTCTTCGCTCAGTGCGACGGCGATCTTCCTGATCTTGATGGTCGTGACGGTGCCGCTCTGGTTGATCCCGCCATTTTTTGCGGTCTTGCCACCGGTGCTGTGGGGATGGCTGACCTATAAAGTGATGAGCTATGACGCATTGGCCGAACATGCAAGTGCCGATGAACGCCGTCAACTGATTCGCGCGCGCCGCTGGCCGTTGATCGGAATCGGCATCGCGACCGGGGTATTGGGCGCGTTACCGGCCATGATTTGGGCGTCTTCGCTGATCGCCATCGTGCTGGCGCCGCTGATCGCGATCGTGTCGGTCTGGATGTATGTGCTGATCTTCGTGTTCTCGGCGCTCTGGTTCACGCACTACTGCCTGGCCGCACTCGATGCATTGCGGCTTGAGCGGATACGACATGACGGTGCACCGGTCGCTGGAGTATCCTGATCGGGCGCTACTGGCCTCATCGAAACATTCGGACGGGGCCGCCGATGTTGACGCATCCGGCGATCCCGGCGAACCCGACATCGATCAACGGATCTTTTGCTGCTTTTCTTGTTTCCTTTCCGCGCATCAAGGAGTCGCATGGGCATCGGCATCATCATTATCGGCGACGAAATTCTTTCCGGGCGCCGCACCGACAAGCATCTTCCGAAAATCATCTCGCTGCTGGCTGCACGCGGTCTGGCGCTGGATTGGGCCGAGTATGTCGGCGACGATCGCGCCCGCATCACCGCCACGCTGAAACGCACGTTTGCGAGCGGCGATATCGTTTTCTCGACCGGCGGCATTGGTGCGACACCGGATGACCACACGCGTCAATGCGCAGCGGCGGCACTCGGCGTGCCGATCGAACTTCATCCGGAGGCAAAGGCGCTGATCATCGAGCGGATCCGTTCCGGCGATGTCGACCCGGATATGTCGTTGCCGGAAAACATTCACCGGCTGCACATGGGGGAGTTCCCGCAAGGTGCGCGGATCATTCCGAACAGCTATAACAAGATCCCGGGCTTCTCTGTCGCCGATCACCATTTCGTGCCGGGCTTTCCGGTGATGGCCTGGCCAATGATCGAATGGGTGCTCGATACGCAGTATTCGCATTTACATCATCAGACAGTCCGGATTGAACGCTCGGTGCTGGTTTTCGGTCTGATGGAGTCGCAGATCACGCCGTTGATGGAACAGATCGAAGCGCGCTTTGCCACGGTGCGCGCGTTCAGCCTGCCCAGCGTGGGCGATGCGGAGCGCGGGGCGATCTATGCGCGTCGCCACATCGATCTCGGCGTCAAGGGCGAGCCTGAAGCGGTGGAGGCGGCATTCGCGATGTTGAAGGACGGCGTCCAAGCGCTCGGCGGCGAATTGATCGCGCCCGGCTGAGCGGGCTGCTCAGACGCTCAGGCACCGCTCCACGGCAGGCCGCGGAAGCACCAACCGCCGATCGATTTTCGATGGCCGGTCGTGTCTTTGTCGCCTTCGAATCCCTCGAGGATATCGAATACCTTCGTGAATCCTGATTGGGTCGCCAGTTCGGCCGCTACCTTCGAACGAGCGGCGCTTCGGCATAGCAGCAACACCGGCGTATCGGCTTGCGCTACCTCGCCCAGCGATGCGATGAATTCTGCATTGCGCACATTGCCCGGATAACGCACCCACTCGATGTGTGCATATTGCACGCCTTCGATCAATGGACGCCCCACCCAGTCAAGCTCCGCGCGGGTACGTACATCGACCAGGCGCGCCGTAGGCACCATCTGCAGCAGTTCGAAAGCTTCGGACGGCGTCACTGCACCGGCGTAGGATAGACCCGCATCGGTCGCCCGCTGCGCGGCGGTAGCAAAGAGTTGATCGACTGTGGTCATCGCGGCGTCACCTGAATAAATGACCATTCTAGCGTGATGATAAGGCGTTGGCGTGAAATGAACGGTGGGCCGAGCATGGCTGGGGCGAAAGCAGCGGCGATGCATTACCGCTTCTCCGCTTGCACGTGTCGTGTTTGCAGCGCTGAACACGTTAGAGAAGATCCTCTCGCAGCTTGTTCCGTATCGGTGCATGCTTTACTATGGTGCATCGAGATATGCGCTATTTTGGTGCTTTTCCGCGAGTTGGCGGCGGAATCGCGGGTCGGGGAATGGCAGGCGCGCCGTCACTGCGCGCCGACGCCTTGTTTAGGTGCATGGGCACAGTTCCTGCTCTAATGGTCGGTCCGTTTCATCAGCTGCTCAGGGGTCCGGGTTTTTCGGGTTTCCACACTGGCTTGCTGTGCAGGTGAATCATCGGCTGGAACAATATTGACGGCAGACCGCCGTCGCATGGGTCAAATCTGGAGATAAGGTAATGAGCAAAACCGTGGCCGACGTCATCAAGCTCGTCAAGGACGAGGACGTCAAGTTTGTCGACTTCCGCTTCACCGACACAAAGGGCAAGGAGCAACACGTGTCGGTCCCGGTTTCGGCATTCGATGAAGATAAGTTCGAAAGCGGCCACGCTTTCGATGGCTCGTCCATCGCTGGCTGGAAGGGCATCGAAGCTTCCGACATGTTGTTGATCCCGGATGCAAGCACCGCTTACATCGACCCATTCTATGAAGAGTCCACGCTGGTTCTGACCTGCGACGTGGTCGAACCGTCGGATGGCAAGGGCTATGAGCGCGACCCGCGTTCGCTCGCGAAACGCGCCGAAGCCTATTTGAAGAGCACGGGCCTGGGCGATACCGCTTTCTTCGGTCCGGAACCGGAATTCTTCATTTTCGACGACGTGCGTTGGAACGTCGATATGTCCGGCTCGTTTGTCAAGATCGGCTCGGAAGAAGCGCCGTGGTCGTCGAACGCGAAGATCGAAGGCGGCAACACCGGTCACCGTCCGGGTACGAAGGGCGGTTACTTCCCGGTGTCGCCGGTCGACACGTTCCAGGACATCCGTTCGGAAATGTGCCTGTTGCTGGAAGCCGCCGGCGTGCCGGTCGAAGTGCACCACCACGAAGTGGCGGGTCAAGGCCAAAACGAATTGGGCACCAAGTTCTCGACGCTGGTTCAGCGCGCTGACTGGACGATTCTGTTGAAGTACATCGTTCAAAACGTCGCGCACACGTATGGCAAGACGGCAACGTTCATGCCGAAGCCGGTCGTTGGCGACAACGGTTCGGGCATGCACGTTCACCAATCGATCTGGAAAGATGGCAAGAACCTGTTCGCAGGCGACGGCTATGCCGGTCTGTCGGAATTCGCGCTGTTCTACATCGGCGGCATCATCAAGCATGCGAAGGCGTTGAACGCGATCACGAACCCGACGACGAACTCGTACAAGCGGTTGGTGCCGGGCTTCGAAGCACCGGTCAAGCTGGCGTACTCGGCGCGTAACCGTTCGGCATCGATCCGTATCCCGCACGTGTCGAACCCGAAGGGTCGTCGTATCGAAACGCGCTTCCCGGATCCGATGGCGAATCCGTACCTGGCGTTCTCGGCACTGATGATGGCGGGTCTGGACGGCGTGCAGAACAAGATCCATCCGGGCGAAGCGTCGGACAAGAATCTGTACGATCTGCCGCCGGAAGAAGACAAGCTGATTCCGACCGTTTGCGCGAGCCTGGAAGAAGCGCTGGACGCACTGGACAAGGATCGCGAGTTCCTGACCCGTGGCGGTGTGTTCACGGATTCGATGATCGATGCGTACATCGCATTGAAAATGGAAGAAGTCACACGTTTCCGCATGACGACGCATCCGGTCGAATTCGACATGTACTACTCGCTGTAAATCGTTCGCGGCAGGGGCGGACGAGCGCGTGCGGAGACTCGCACCGCGTGTCCGTCTCCGATGTCTGACGTGACGAATGGAGCGGGAGCGCCGGCGCAAGCAGTCGTTCAGCTCCAGGGTGAGAAAAAAGGGGGCGGCGCGACCGTCCCCTTTTTCGTTTGCAGGGTCACCGGTGTGCGGGTTTTGTAAAGGGCTGGACCACAATGGCATTGAAAAACCCGATGGTGCTGAAGAATTTGATGCGCGGCCGCAAGGCCTCGCACGACCCGGCCGAGGTGCCGCGCCTGTCGTTGACGGAGACAGGGCTGCTGCCAGGCCTTGAAGCGTTGCCGTCCGTCGTATTGGTGCTCGAACGTCGCAACCTGCATATCGCCTTTGCGAATCCGGCTGCCGAGGCGCTGCTGGAATTGTCGCGTCGGCAATTGACGCAGATGACTTGGGGCGATTTATTCAGTAGCGACAATGCACCGTTGGCGACGATCACCGCGATCACACAGGATTATTTTCAGACGACCCATCTCGATGCCGTGATGGATCGTCCGGGTCACGAGCCGCTTCGGGTTCAGGCCATTATCGGCGTGCTGGAATCGGCGCCCGAATATCTGTTGATGGAGTTATTCGAGAACGAGCAGAAACTTCGCAACGATCGTGAAGAGCGCCTGCTCGATCTGACCGCAGCGAATAAGCAATTGATTCGCAATCTGGCACACGAAATCAAAAATCCGCTCGGCGGTATTCGTGGCGCGGCGCAATTGCTCGAATTCGAATTGGACGAATTGCGTGGCGCGCGTGAATTGAAGGAATACACGCAGGTCATCATCAAGGAATCGGACCGGTTGCAGACACTGGTCGATCGCTTGCTGGAACCGCATCGACACCCGCATATCGTGCGCGATGTGAACATTCACGAGGTATTCGAGCGGGTTCGTGCGGTCATTCTCGCGGAATTCCCGCGCGGTTTGACGATCGAACGTGACTTCGATGTGTCCGTTCCCGATTTGCGCGGCGACATGGAGCAGTTGATTCAGGCAGTATTGAATATCGTGCGCAATGCAGCCGAGGCATTGCGCGGACAGATTGCCGAAGGCACCGCGGTCATTGAATTCCGTACCCGCATTGCGCGCCGCGTGACGATTGCGAAGCGCGTTTGCAAATTGGCGCTGGATTTGCGGATTATCGACAATGGCCCCGGCATTCCTGACGATATCCGCGATCGGATTTTCTATCCGTTGGTGTCGGGCCGTGAAGACGGTAGCGGTCTTGGATTGACGCTCGCACAAAATTTCATTCAGCAGCATGACGGGCTGATTGAATGCGATAGCCGTCCCGGCAGGACCGAGTTTCAGATCATGTTACCGCTGAATTACTGATGCTCACGAGCGGCATGCCGCTCACTTCTAGAAGACTATGAAGCCGATCTGGATAGTAGACGACGATCAATCGATCAGATGGGTTCTTGAAAAAGCCCTGGCCCGCGATAATTTTGCGACACGCAGCTTCAGCAACGTGCGCGACGCGCTGAGCGCACTCGAAGTGGATAGCCCGCAAGTGCTGGTATCCGACATTCGCATGCCGGGCGGTTCCGGCCTCGAGCTGCTGCAACGCGTGCGCGAGCGCTTGCCCGGATTGCCGGTCATCATCATGACCGCTTTTTCCGATCTGGACAGCGCGGTTGCGGCATTCCAGGGCGGCGCGTTCGAATATCTGGCCAAGCCGTTCGATATCGATCGCGCGGTCGAACTGATTCGTCGAGCAGTCGAAGAAAGTTTGCGTGGCGAGCATCCGGATGAGGACAAGACCTCCGAAGCGCCAGAGATGCTGGGGCAGGCCAGTGCGATGCAGGACATGTTCCGGGCGATCGGGCGCTTGTCCAATTCGAGCGCGACCGTCCTGATCACCGGTGAGTCCGGTACCGGTAAGGAGTTGGTCGCGCGCGCGTTGCACCGTCACAGCCCACGCGCGAATGGCCCGTTTATCGCGCTGAACACCGCTGCCATTCCGAAGGATCTGCTCGAGTCCGAGTTGTTCGGGCACGAACGGGGTGCGTTCACGGGGGCGCAGGCCATGCGGCAGGGGCGCTTCGAGCAAGCCGAAAACGGCACCTTGTTTCTGGACGAAATTGGCGACATGCCCTTCGACCTGCAGACGCGACTGTTGCGGGTGCTGTCGGACGGGCAGTTCTATCGCGTCGGCGGCCATAACCCGTTGCGTGCCAATGTTCGCGTCATTGCCGCCACGCACCAGAATCTGGAGACCCGCGTGCGGCAGGGCATGTTCCGCGAGGACTTGTATCACCGCTTGAACGTCATTCGCCTGCGCTTGCCGGCGCTGCGCGAGCGCAGCGATGATATCCCGCTGCTGGCGAAGCACTTTTTGCAGAAAAGCGCACGTGAGCTCGGCGTCGAACCCAAGCGCGTGACCGACGATGCGTTGACGTATATGTCGTCGCTGACGTTCCCCGGCAATGTTCGTCAATTGGAAAATCTGTGCAATTGGTTGACGGTGATGGCGCCGGCGCAGACGATCGAGATCAAGGATCTGCCGCATGATCTGTTGCCCAACGCCGCGGGTGTACCGGGCAATATGGCAAGCGGTGCACCTATTCCTTTGGATGGCACGCTTGCGGGCGACGGCGCGTTGGCGGTCGACAGCGGTGAGCCGCTCCGTCCGGCGGGGATGGGAACGG
>CAWUJR010000157.1:0-7934 GCA_963922375.1 uncultured Robbsia sp. | reverse complement strand
ACCGGCGGTGGCAACCGTGTGACCGGAACCCGGTTCTATCGAGGGCGTCGCGTGCAGCGGATCGACCGCATGGGACGAGCGAGACGACGTCGATCCGTGCTGCGGCGATGCTTCAGTACCAGTGTCCATGACTGACTTCAATGTGTTTCGCGGGCCTGGGCCCGCTGTCTACGAATCGGATCGCGCCGCTGATCCCTGCCGTCGACAGCGGCCCGCAGGCCGTTACTCCTGTCGAACGCGATCAGTCGCGCTGCGCGGCTACCACCACCATTTCGACCAGACAGGCGGGATTCGCCAACTTGGCTTCGACCGTCGCACGCGGCGGGGTGTTCCCTGCTGCGACCCATTTCGACCAGGCGCGGTTCAGAGCATCGAACTGCGACATGTCCGCCAAAAAGATCTGCACCGATAGCAAGCGGGTCTTGTCGCTGTTCGCTTCTTCGAGCAAACGATCGATATGGCCCAGAATCTCTGTGGTCTGTCCCTCCACATCAGCGGCCGTATCCTCTGCAATCTGGCCGGCAAGATAGACGGTGCGGTTGAAAACGGCGATTTCGGAGAGACGGGCTCCCACATGGTGACGAACGATCGACATACTATTTTCCAGTGATGATAGTGAAGGCGCCGTACCGGAACGAACGGATTTTAAGGCGCCATATTCTTACGCGTCGCAGATCAATTTAATAGCGATATGTTGCGGTGCGAGCGCCCCCCCGTCTAGTGGGGACATCCAGCGTGCCACGATCGTTAGCAGCATCCGATGGCAGCGTCCGATGGCAGCGTCCGATGACCGCAATCGATCGCCTTGGCGAGCGCCCTTCTCCGCCAACACGCCCGCCGCAATACTTGCCGCAACACTCACCGCAACCCGCGCTATTTTATGCGACTCCTTGCGCGCAGTCCGATCAGTTCGGCCGCGTCTGGCGCAATATACTGCTGCGCCGCTCGCATGCGTCAGCGCGCAGGGGCCTTTAGCCGAGCAAGAACCGCTCGACCACGTCCGATTGCGCGGGATCGATGAAAGGGGGCGCATGCCCAACGCCCGGGAACTCGACCGTCTGTACCGTGCGGCCGCGGCGCGCCATTTCCGACAGGGTCAACGTCGACAGAAGATCGGACTGCGCGCCCCGCGTCACCAATACCGGGCAATGCAGCGCATCGAACGCCTGCCAAAGCGCCAGCTCCCCGGCCACCGCCGTTGCCGCGTTCACCGTGTGAAACGCCTGCGCGATCCCAGGATCGGCACGCAACGTAAAGCCGTCCTCGACCCGGCGTAGCATAGGCGCATTCAATGCGCGCCACTGCTCCACCGTCAACGCGCCGAAACCGCTGCTTTGCTCGGCGATGTAATCCACGCCTTCCTGCGCGGTGGCGAAGCGCCGAGGCTGCAGGCCCGGTGCGACCAGATATTCGCGTAAGCGCATCAACGACACCGGCTCGATATGGGGGCCGACATCGTTGATGACCATCTTGCGGATCGGCGTATCCGGCATGGCACCCAGCAACATGCCGATCAGTCCACCCATCGAGGTGCCCAGATAATCAAGCTGCCCGACATTCAGCCGCGCAATCAACGTCACGAGATCCGCGACGTATTGCGGGAACACATAACCATTTGGGTCCCGCAGCCACTCCGACTTGCCGCGCCCGACGATGTCCGGGCACACCACCCGGTAGTGTCGAGACAAACGCTCGGCGAGCACATCGAAATCGCGCCCCGTCCGGGTGAGTCCATGGACACACAACAGCACTTTAGGATTCGTCGGATCGCCCCACTCCACATACGCCATCCGGTGCAATCCCGCCGGGCTCACACATTGGACCGCGTTGGCTTGCACCATCCCGCTCGCCGCGCTCATCCGGTCGCCTCCGATGTGACGGTATCGGCAAAGGTCAGCGGTGCCCCGGTCTTTGCGCGCACCGCTTCCCCCGTCACGCCAGGCGCCAGTTCGCTCACGCGCAGACCCTCGGACGTCACATCAATCACGGCCAGATCGGTGATGATCCGATCGACCACGCCGACGCCGGTCAACGGCAATGTGCAGGCAGGCAGAATCTTGTGCTGGTCGCCCTTCGCGACGTGTTCCATCAGGACCACCACCCGCTGCACGCCCGCGACCAGATCCATCGCGCCGCCCATGCCCTTAATCATCTTCCCCGGGATCATCCAGTTCGCCAGATCGCCCTGGGCGCTGACCTGCATCGCGCCGAGAATCGCCAGGTTCACATGGCCACCACGAATCATCGCAAACGATTCCGCCGACGAAAAAAATGACGACCCGGGCAAAGTGGTCACGGTTTGCTTGCCTGCGTTGATCAGGTCCGCGTCCACTTCTTCCTCGGTCGGTGAAGGGCCGATGCCTAACAAACCATTCTCCGATTGAAGCCAGACCTCGGCTCCGGGAGGCACATAGTTCGCAACCAACGTCGGCAAACCAATGCCCAGGTTGACGTAGAACCCGTCTTCGAGTTCACGCCCGGCGCGCGCCGCCATCTCGTCTCTTGTCCATGCCATGATCAGTTCCCGGTAGTGGATGCAGGGGATCGGGGGGGCGCCGCGGGCGACGACGATGGCACTGCGTTGCCCGCGCGAACGATTCGCTGTTCAATCCGCTTTTCCGGATGCGCATTGACCACCATACGCTGCACGAAAATACCCGGCGTATGAATCGCGTCCGGATCGAGCGCCCCCACCTCGACTAGTTCCTCGACCTCGGCCACGGTAATCCGACCGGCCATCGCGCAAAGCGGGTTGAAGTTGCGCGCCGTCGCTCGGTAAATCAAATTGCCGGCCTTGTCGCCCTTCCATGCCTTGACCAGACCGATATCGGCACGCAGCGCGAGTTCGAGCACATGATCGACACCGTCGAAAGCGCGCACTTCCTTGCCTTCGGCGACCAACGTGCCCACACCGGTACGGGTGAAGAACGCCGGTATGCCGGCACCGCCGGCACGCAGCTTTTCAGCAAGCGTGCCCTGCGGCGTGAAATCGAGTTCGAGTTCGCCGGCCAAGTATTGCCGCTCGAATTCCTTGTTCTCGCCGACATAGGACGAAATCATCTTGCGAATCTGGCGCGTCGCCAGCAGTTGTCCGAGGCCGAAGCCGTCGACGCCAGCGTTATTGCTGATACACGTGAGCCGCTTCACGCCGGTGTCGCGCAGCGCCGCAATCAGTGCTTCCGGGATGCCGCAGAGCCCGAATCCGCCCACCGCAAGCACTTGATCATCCGCGACAATGCCCTCGAGCGCCGCCGCCGCGCTCGGATACACTTTGTTCATGCGCCCTCCCTATGATCGAATCGGATCGAACCGGCCCGCGTCGAACGGCGTCGAGCGCGCCGAATCGTTTGGGTCGAGAATATCAGAGGCATTAGGCGCGGTTGCCGCCAAGCGCCTCGGCTTAATGGAAAACCCCTAGCTTCCGGCCTTAGGCAACAGGTCGCGCAATACGTCCGGGATCGGAATCGACTTCGCTGCCGCATAATCGACCCAGACGATCGACGCCGCACCATCGGCATAAACAACTTGATCGGGATCGTCCTCCCGGCGTAGTTCGAACCATGTATCGATACTGCTGCGCCCAGGTGGCTTTGCCGACATCGAACAGACGATGCGACCCGGATAATGCAACTGCTTTCGGAAATTCATGCTGGCGTGCACGATCACCGGTCCTTCATTGGGCGGCAACGGCGCGCCGGTCGATTCGAGCCACTCGATCCGCAGTTGTTCCATGTAGCGGAAGTAGACGGTGTTATTGACGTGACCGAACGCATCCATATCCCCCCAGCGGATCGGCATCGTGTTGCGGAAGACTTCCTTGAATTCGCTCATGACACTCCTTTCGATAACGAAAACCCTGCATCAGCCGTTGCCACAGCTTTCCCCTTCCCGGACAATACCGGCCTGGAACCGGCCGGCATGGCCTGGATCATGGCCTAGATAGAACGGAGAATACCGGATGACGTCCCCTAGTCTGCTCGAACAATACGGGCCGCGTGAATCGATGGAGTACGACGTCGTCGTGGTCGGCGGCGGTCCTGCCGGGCTGTCGGCGGCCATCCGGCTGAAGCAACTCGCAGCCGAAAAAGGCGTGGAAACCAGTGTATGCGTGCTGGAAAAGGGGTCGGAGATCGGCGCGCATATTCTGTCCGGCGCCGTCATGGACCCCCGTGCGCTCGATGAACTGATCCCCGACTGGAAAGCGCTGGGTGCGCCGTTGGATACGCCGGTCACCGAGGATCGCTTCCTGTTCCTGACGGAAAAAAGTCACCGCCAAACACCGGAGTGGCTGCTGCCGGACAGCTTCAAGAACCACGGCAACTACGTGATCAGCCTGGGGAATGTGGTGCGCTGGCTCGGTCAGCAGGCCGAAGCGCTCGGCGTCGATATTTTCCCGGGCTTTGCGGCCGCCGAAGTGCTGTATAGCGATGACGGCGCGGTCAAAGGCGTGGCCACCGGCGATATGGGCATCGACAAAGAGGGCCAGCCGACCAGCGACCTTCAGTTGGGCATGGAACTCCATGCGCGGTACACGCTCTTTTGCGAAGGTGCACGCGGTCAGCTGGGTCGTCAGCTCGAAGCCAAGTTCGGCTTGCGCGATGGTCATGATCCGCAGGTCTACGGCATCGGCATCAAGGAATTGTGGGAGATCGACCCGGCAAAGCACCAGCCCGGCCTGGTAATCCACACGGCCGGTTGGCCGCTGGACAACAAGACCTACGGCGGATCCTTCCTGTACCACCTGAACGATCGACAAGTGGTGGTCGGCTTCATCGTCGGCTTAGGCTATCAGAACCCGTATCTGTCGCCATTCGAAGAGTTCCAGCGCTATAAGACGCACCCATCGATCCGTCATTTTTTGGAAGGCGGCAAACGCGTGTCCTACGGTGCGCGGGCGATTGCCGCCGGCGGCTTGATGTCGCTACCGGAACTGATTTTCCCGGGCGGCGCATTGGCCGGCTGCGAAGCGGGCTTTCTGAATGCGGCGCGGATCAAAGGAAGTCATACCGCGATCAAGAGCGGGTCGATGGCGGCCGAAGCGGCATTCGCGGCGCTGCAGGCCGACCGCTCGCACGACAAGCTGGATGCGTATCCGCTAGCGTTCAAGGGCTCGTGGCTGCACGACGAGCTGTACCAGGCGCGCAATTTCAAGCAATGGATGAGCAAGGGACTGGCAATCGGCTCGCCGATGGTCTGGATCGAACAGAAGCTTCGCGGCAACGTGCCGTGGACGTTGCACCACCAGCACGCCGACCACGAGACGCTGCGCCCTGCCGCGCAGTATGCGCCTATCGCCTATCCGAAGCCGGACGGGAAATTGACGTTCGATCGGCTGTCGTCGGTGTTTCTGTCGAACACGAATCACGCGGAGAACCAGCCGCCGCATTTGACACTGAAAGATCCGAGCATTCCGGTGCAGGTCAACCTGCGGGAATACGCGGGCCCCGAAAGCCGTTACTGCCCTGCGGCGGTGTACGAGTTCGTGAAAGACGCGTCGGGCGCAGATCAGTTGCAGATCAATGCGCAGAACTGCGTGCATTGCAAAACCTGCGACATCAAGGATCCGACGCAGAACATCGTCTGGGTCGCGCCTGAAGGCGGCGGCGGGCCCAACTATTCGAATATGTAGACGGCGCGAGGGTCAGGCTGCCGGGCCGGGGGCCGGTGTGACGCCGCCAAGCGGGCAGCCCGAGGGCGGCAACCGCGCGCAGTGGAATCCGCTTCAGGATCCGCTTTGGGGCGCTTGCGCCGCTATCACCGGCGTTCCGCTCTCTACATCGCCGCACTGCGCACGATGTCGCAGCACATGGTCGATCAGGACCAGCGCGACCACGGCCTCAGCGATCGGGGTGGCGCGAATTCCCACGCACGGGTCGTGACGGCCAAATGTTTCAACGACTGCCGGCGCGCCCGCCTTGTCGATAGAGCGACGCGGCACGCGTATGCTCGACGTCGGTTTGATCGCGATGGACGCCACGATGTCCTGTCCAGTCGAAATCCCCCCGAGCACCCCACCTGCACGGTTCGCGACGAAACCTTCCGGCGTCATCTCATCGCCATGCTCGGAGCCACGCTGGCGTACGCTGTCGAAGCCGTCGCCGATCTCAACGCCCTTCACTGCGTTGATGCCCATCAGTGCATGGGCCAGATCGGCGTCGATGCGATCGAACAGCGGCTCGCCGAGACCAACCGGCACACCGCTGGCCACCACGGTAATCCGTGCGCCGATCGAATCGCCGTCGCGGCGCAGCGCATCCATATACGCCTCGAGCTCCGGCACCTGCGCGGCATTCGCGGCAAAAAACGGATTGGTCGGCACCACGTCCCAGCTTTCGAACGGGATGTCGATCGCACCCAATGCGCTCATGTAGGCCCGCACTTCCGTGCCCAAGCGCTCGCGCAACCATTTCTTCGCCACCGCGCCGGCAGCGACCAGCGGTGCGGTCAGGCGCGCGGACGATCGTCCGCCCCCGCGGTAGTCGCGGATGCCGTATTTTTGCCAATAGGTGTAATCGGCATGACCTGGCCGGAACGATTCGGCAATATTGCCGTAGTCTTTGCTGCGCTGATCGGTATTGCGAATCAGCAGTGCCACCGGCGTGCCAGTCGTCACGCCTTCGAAGACGCCTGACAGAATTTCAACCTGGTCGGCTTCCTGGCGCTGCGTGACGTGGCGGGACGTTCCCGGCTTACGCCGGTCGAGTTCCAGCTGGATATCCGCTTCGGACAGCGTAAGGCCCGGGGGGCATCCGTCAATGACGCAACCGATCGCAGGTCCGTGGGACTCCCCGAACGTAGTAACGGTAAAGAGCTTACCGAGGGTGTTTCCGGACATGAAAGGCCCCGCCTTCGCTTGGAGAAAACGCGCATTTTACCGCGTGCGGCGCGAATGGACGAGGCTAAACCGCCGGGGACGATTCAGCGCGTCGCGCCGCTGCGCGTCCGCCCCTCAAAGACGAATGTCACCGCTCGCGGTTTCCTCGTCGGCATGCGGCCAGTCGCGGATATACGCTTTCAGCATCTGATTCTCGAAGCCCTGCGCCTCCACCACCGCTCGCGCCACGTCGAACAACGAGATAACGCCCATCAGACGGCGGTTTTCCACGACCGGCAGATAACGAGCATGCCGTTCGAGCATCAAACGACGCAACTCGTCGATGTGCATTTCCGGCGTGCACGTCAGGAACGCTTCGTCCATCATCAAACGCACCGATGTGTCGCCGAGCGTGCCCTCGTTCGCGTTCAGCGCTTTAAGCACCTCCCGGAACGTCAGCATCCCGACCACTTCTTCATGCTCGATGACCACCACGGAGCCGATATCATGCTCCGCCATCAACATGACGGCATCGTGGAACGTCGTGGTCGGGGGCACGGTGTACAACGCGTTGCCCTTTACCTTGAGTATGTCGCTGACCCGCATGATAGGCACCCCATTTGATTCAATAATTAGTCCCGGCGAAAAACGCGCGCCGCTGATCCTTCTCTTATCCTTCTCCTGCGCTTCGCTCATCCTTCAAGTCGCGCGCGCGTCAGACTGGCATCTGCAACCTCTCCGGCAGCAGCAGGCGTCTTGCCCTCGGCATGCCGCGCCGCCAGCGCCTTTTCACGCTGGTTTATCAGATCTTGCAACGTTGTAGACAGATTGTCATGCTGCAGGGCAGCAATCAATGTCGCGCCATCCACGCGGGAACTGTCCAATCCCGCCTGAAACGCAAGTTCGTCGCGGTCCACGACCAGCAGATCGAACAAGACGGAAACCGTGATTGATGACGGTTTTGCAATCAGCACCCAGCGCGCGGCGGCCCCATCGCGGTGCAGTCGCGCGATCCATTCGCGCTCTTCCAGCAGCCCGAGCAGACGGACCGTCGTGTCCAGATCGCGACGCAACATGCGGGCCAGTTCCGCAGCAGTGTAGCCCATCCTGCCACGGTCGC
>CAWUJR010000156.1:0-7961 GCA_963922375.1 uncultured Robbsia sp. | reverse complement strand
CATGGCCTGCGCCGTTTCGCCATCGAACAGGAAACCCGTCGCGGCGCGCGGCGCGGCTGCCTGAAGCTCGCGTGTCGCGCTCATCGCACGCGGCAAGCGAGACGAACGGGAGGCGACACTTGGCAAACGATACTCGGCTTGATGCACGGTAATGCTGCTGCCCTGATCGACGATGCTGTCGGCTAGGCCGCCCACGCGCGATCCGACCGGAATGGTGCCGTACCGCATCGAGTACATCGGTGTCAGGCCGCAGGGTTCAAAACGACTGCCGTGCAACAGGATGTCCGCCCCGGCATGCAAGAGATGCGCGCGTTTTTCATCGAAACCGATGAAGACCGACACCCGATCCGGGTAGCGCTGCGCAAGACGCATCATTGCTTGCTCGATGCGGACTTCGCCTTTGCCAAGCACGACGACCTGCAGGCGCGGGTAGCGCTGCATCAGCGCTTCGATGGTATCGAGCGCGAGGTCCGCCATTTTTTGCCAGGTCAGGCGGCTGCCGAGCGCCATGACCGGCACGAACGGATCCGTCGGCAGGCCGAAGACCTGTTGCAGTTCGCGCTTGCACACATGCTTTCCGCGCATCTCGTCGATCGCGAAATGGCGGGGAATCAGCGCGTCGTGCGCCGGATCCCACGTATCCACGTCGATGCCATTCATGATGCCTGACAGCTTGCCCGCGGCTTCTTGCAGCAGGCCTTCCATCAGATGGCCAAAGCGCGGGGTCAAGATTTCGCGCGCATAGGTCTCGCTGACCGTGGTGATGCGGTCTGCATACCGGATCGCGGCCTTCATGAAACTCAGTTGCCCATAGAATTCGATGCCGGGCGCACTCGGGTCCGCGACGAGCAATTCGGGCGGAATTCCTAATTGCGGACCGAGTTCGATCGGATAATTTCCTTGGAACGCCAGGTTATGGATCGTGAAGATGCTCGGCGTTTTGAGTCCGGCCAATTTCATCAACATCGGCGTCAGGCCGGCATGCCAATCATGTGCATGCACGAGATCGACCTTTCGGATGCCTGGGATGCCCTGTGCGATACGCACCGCTGCAGCGCTCAATGTCGCAAAGCGCACCGCATTGTCTTCCCACTCTGCACCATTAGGATCCTGGTACAGCCCGCTGCGGCGATACAACGCATCGGCTTTTAGCAATAACACCGGCATTCCGGTGTCGGGCATGCGGCCTTTCAGCAATTCCGCGTCGCCGCCGGGCAGGCCCGAAAGCATGCAAATCGACTCCAGATCATCGGCTTTTTCGAGCGCTTCCGTATAGCCTGGCAGCAGGATGGTGGCGTCGACACCGCCTTCCTGCAAAGCCGGCGCAAACGCGCTCAACATGTCGCCAAGCCCGCCAGTCTTGGCGAGGGGCAACGCTTCGGAGGCAACAAGTAGGACGTGAAGGGACAAGATAAGCTCCGAGGCAATATCCCGGCGCGGGCCTTGGGGTGAGTCGGCGAGGCGCAGCGTCGATCAGGGGAATCGAATGGGTCGAAATAACCAAAGCAATCGGCATGCCATGTGTGGCCTCGGCGAAACCCTTGGTTCCTCAAGGATACGTCTGAGGCGGTTTCGATAGGGTGCTCAGAGGTGCGGTAAAAGTGACATTTTGCGCATGCCTTTTACGCATGGTTACATTCTCGGCGCGCCCTAGCCGAATCGCCGATCACTGAGCGGTCCTTATCGACTCGCTTGCGCGGTGGGTGTCACGACTTCCGGCGCGGGCGAGGTCAGGGTCCGGCACATGGTACGGCACAGCATCGCACTCCCGCCGGGTCTGAATGTTGCGTTGCCCGAGGCAAGCGGCCTCGTGGTAGTGGGTCGCAGCGGCGAGCGCTTCGCCAGCGCCGGTCAGTCTTCTAGCGAGGAATGCAGAGTTGAGCGTCAGTAGCCAACAGGTGTCACATGACACGAAAAATGATCTGTCGAACGACACGGGGCGGTCTGTGCGGGCGCGTTCAGTCTCGCGCCGCCGTGGGAAAGCATCCGAAGCGCCTTCCTCACTTCCTTGCGCAAAGCCACCCCAGCGCGGCGCGCGCCCTCATCGTGATGGGATCGAAGCGGGCCCCGCGAGCGGCGGAACCCGCGATCAACACGATGTCGACGATGCGCGGTCGCTTCCGGCAGATCTGCATTATGTGGACGAGCGGGGAGAGGGATTCTCGCGGCGACGCCGGGCATCCACCGGAAGGAGCGCGCCAGATGGCGCCGGCACCGCTGGGAAGGAAATGCCCGGGCATGCCGCGAAAGGCAGGCAGGCGGCAGCGAAAAAGGTGTCCGGTGCCCAGAAGGACCCGTTCGATTACTACGACACCGCCGGCCGCCTTATTCGCGATGCCCCGACGCTCGCTCGCATCCGCGCGTTGGCGATCCCGCCGGCCTATGAGGCGGTCTGGATTTGCCCCGATCCGGACGGGCACCTGCAAGCCGTGGGGCGTGATGCGCGAGGGCGTAAACAATACCGTTATCACCCCCGGTGGCGCGAGGTCAGAGACGCGAACAAATACGAGCGCATGTTGGCGTTCGGCAGCGCGCTGCCGCGCATCCGCGCGCGCGTGGTCCGGGATATGAAAGCGCGCGGCATGACGCGCGAAAAGGTGATGGCGACGGTGGTTCGTTTGCTGGATACGACCCTGATCAGAGTGGGGAACGTGAGCTATGCGCGGGAAAATCATTCGTTCGGGCTGACGACGCTACGGGAGCGTCACGTGAAGATTCGCGCAGACAGCTTACGTTTCCAGTTTCGTGGCAAAAGTGGCGTGCAGCACGACGTGGCGGTGACCGATCGGAAGGTGGCACGCATCGTCAAACGGTGCATGGATCTTCCGGGCCACGAGTTATTCCAATATCTCGATGAAGAGGGGAAGCGTCACGCGGTGGATTCTTCCGGCATCAACGCATACTTGCGGGAAGCGTCAGGCGGCGAATTCAGCGCGAAGGACTACCGCACGTGGGCGGGATCCGTGTTTGCCTTGGCAGCATTACGCAAACGCCCATGGGAATCCCTCGGTGACGCACGCAAACATGTGGTGGCTACCGTAAAGGAGATTGCATCCCGTCTGGGCAACACGCCCGCGGTGTGCCGTCGGTGTTATGTGCACCCCGCCGTATTGGAAGCGTACGAGGCGGATGCGTTGCAGGCGGCATTGGTGGGAGAGCCGACCGGTGGCGGTTTGCCTTCGCGCGGCCTGCGGCGGGATGAGCGGGCGCTATTCGCGTTTCTGAGCGCGCTGCAATGACGTGCATCGAAGCGGGAACGAAGCAATGACGAAGCAATGACGCAGTGGAAGCGAAGTAGAAGCGAAGTGAGGTGGCGGTAGCAAGACGCCAAACCGACGTTTGCAACATGCTTGGCAAGCTAAAAAGGCGGTGGCTCCGCGTGTCTGGCGGTGACGCCACCGACCGTGCGAGTTAGAGCGTGCCAGTCAGGACGAGGATCACCACCACAATCACGACGACACCGACGATGCCGGTTGGACGATAGCCCCAATTGCGGCTGTGCGGCCAGGACGGAAAAGCACCGATCAACAACAAGATCAGAACGATCAATAAAATAGTGCCGAGAGTCATTGCGTCTTCCTTCAGAATAATTATAAGTCGCCGAGCCGGCGCCGGCGCCGGCGTTGTAGCGGCTGCTCAAATGGCTGTTGCATTACTGCAAATCGCATGCCTATCTTGAGCGTCTGAGCGCATTCCTGTGGAAACAAGTGCTTACGATGTCGCCAAACACGCCGTATCACCTCCGTTATTACAAATGATCCCGGAAACGCAGGCGGCACCGGACATCCACGCATCACGGGTGCCGCACCGTTTCGCCTATCGGCGCGCCCGCGACGGCGCTGTTTAAGGCGTCGCGTAATCGTCGGCATACAAGCGTGAGCGGGGCACCGTCCTGTAGATGCGAGCGGAGCGGGGCAATGCTTGCCGACATAGGCGACATCGGCGGACCGGGCAATCGATAGCGAAATTCAGTTGCGAATAAGAATTATTCTCAATAAGATGGTGGTGTTGTCCACTCGACTGGCACTTCTCATGACTGCTTCTGATTTGACCCTTTCCCTGTCTTCCGACCGCGATGCCGGTGCGTCACTCGATTTCGCGGGCGCCCCAATCGTCAGACTGCCCGCGATGGCGCTGGGACAGGCATTCGCCTGGTGTGCGGCGCTGCGCCGACTGCTGGATCAGCAGCAACCGTTCGTGCTCATCGATGCGGGCACGTTGGCCGCTGGTAGCGATGCTGACCGGCAGGTTCGGCGCTGCTGGGTCAAGCGGCACGCCGCAGCGTTGTCTGCTTATTGCTGTGGTCTCATTGCGATCGAACCGCAAGTCGCCCAGCGGAGCCAGACGCGCAATGCGGTCATCGCGTCGTTGTCGGGCGCGTCGCTGCGCGTGCTCACCGTGTCGAGCGAAGGGCTCGCCGATCAATTGGCTCAGGTGCTGCTGAAAGCAGATGGGTCGGCAAGCGCCACGACCCCGACTGGGAACGCGCCCCCATCAAGTGTTGCCGGCATCGCTAAGCGTTAGCGGGCGTCGAAAGACGCTAACGGACGAGGAGCTCGCTGGGGGCGTGCGTCGATCTATCGTGGCGGGTCCAATCGACATCGGCGCACAGCACGCGCAGTCCCGCATGCGTGGCGAACGCAATGGACATGGTCACGCACAGGTGCGCTTCATTGATCGACAGGTAGGGCCGGGTGGTTTGCACTTCACCGGTATCGGCAATCGCACGCCGGAAGTACGGCCGCCGGTCCCAGCGAGCACCCTGCGAGTTCATCAACGGCATGAAGCGACGCGCACGTGCACGCAACGGCCGCATTGGCAGGATATTGTCACCGGTCTGACGCCCGCGGTCATCCAACACGAAGCATCGGGCGGCGTCCGGCAGTGCGAGGAAGTCGGCGCAGGCCAGCGCCAGTTCCTGTCCGGCGGCAAGGCGACGCGCGCCCTCGGCAACGGCTTCCAGATAGGGTGCCAGCTCTTCGGTTTCGCTGCGCTCGCGTGCCTCGGTGCGCGTGCGGTAAAGATCGATCAGTGCATCGAAGCATTGATAGCTCGCAACCGGATCGGCGGGGCTGACACTCGGCCGCGCGAAATAATGCCCCTGGACGAAATCGACATTCGCCTCGATGGCGATCAATGCCTCCTGCTCGCTCGCAATCCCCTCGACCAATACCAGCCGGCCGGACTCGTGCAGCAGCGACACCAGGCCGGGCAGAATACGCGCGACATGCGGTTGCTGGGTCGCCTGAAACACCATGCTGCGATCCAGTTTGACGATGTCAGGCTGCACCTTCCACACGCGATCGATATTCGAATGGCCGGCGCCGAAGTCGTCGAGCGCGATCAGAAAGCCGTGGCGACGAAATAGCTGCACGGCTTCCAGCACGCGGCGTGGATCGGTATTCGGTTGCTCGAGCACCTGCAGCACGATGCGTTGCGGCGAAATCTCAAGGCGCTTCAACTCGTCGATCAGCGCCGCACCATGCCGAAAGTCGGCAATCGCGGCCGGATGAATATTCAGGAATAACCAGCCATGATCCTGCTGCAAGCCGCGAAAATTCGCCAGATGCAGCGATTGGCTCAACCGATCGAGTTCGAGCAGGTCGCCCAGGCGCGCAGCTTGTCCGAAGACTTCGAGCGGCGAGACGCTTTGATTCAACTCGTCATGCGCGCGCAGCTTTGCTTCGTAGCCGGCTGCACGCATATGCGAGACACTGAAAATCGGCTCGAAAGCGCTGAACAGCGTGAGGCTGCCGTAGCAAACGGTACGGCGGCGCCCATCGTCATCGATGCGAGGGCGAGGCGGCAACGGGATATCCTCGGCAAGCACGGCGTCGATCATGAGCCGTCTCCGATCCACGCATCCTCTCGGTGATCATCTTCATGGCGATCCCGATGCGGACCGCGCATTGCGCAGCACGCCGATATCGCGGTGCAATCCCGTGATGCAGGAAGCGTTGACGCCAACGCCGCTACCCATGCCTTCCCATTCCCCGCCTTCCCCGCCGCATTCGTATGACTCATCACTTCCTCCGGGCACCGAATTCGCCCTGTCTTTGCAGATGCGGATGATAAAGCAAGGTTTGTGCGCACGCGCGCCTCAGTGGCCGCATTTTCGGTGGCGGCAGACGGGCGCCCACAGCCATTTCGTGCCCGCGGCCAGTCGGTAAGGCGCTTCGTCCCATCCAATGCTGGCGCGACGGCACCCGAGCGGCCCCCACACATTCGAAATGCATTCGACATCCATCGACAGCGCGCCAGAACTGTGCCGGAAAAACGGCGTGATCGGTCCGGCGGCGTGCGAAATGCGCCGCAAGAGAACGAATTGGCCTCGTTCTGGTGCACGCCATGGTGCGGAATCGAACAGACGCGTGGCGCTCCGTCATATTAGCGACTGCCCGGAAGGTTAGCTTCAAAAATAGCAGATAAATCAGCAGTCTGTCGTAAACATACGGCCGGGGGCCTGGTTGAAAGTTGTTGATGCCGCAATGCTTGACACCGCACTTTTGGTGCGGCGCAATGTGAACAAAAGACGGCGCTTGATCGATCCTGCAGACGAATGGAGATCTCCGATGTTAGGTAGACCACGGCGGCGTGACGCCGAATTTTTTATCGATCATTGGGCACCCGATCTTGCCGCGCTGGTGCAGGAGGCCTGGCCGCATTTACGCTATGTCGGCCCTCGGGTCATCGATGCGCATCCCGGCCTGTTACTCACGGCGGCCACGGGGACGGATGCGCGCTTCGATGCGCCATTGAATGCATTCCTCTATCTTTCGGACGACGCACTGAATGCCTTTTGCGAAGACGACCTGATTAGTTATGCGCGTTTCAACGCGGCGCTGCGGTGGTTAGACCGCTATTGCCTGCCCTACGATGTGGATCTGCGCGGCGGTTCGCAGCGAGAGCCGCTGACCCGGATGGTATCCATTGCGTCGCTCGTCGATCCGAAAGCTGCGTGAAAATGGATCGTAATGGACGTTTTCGATAACTTTTTGGCACCGGACCGGTGGACGGCAGTAAAATGCCCGGTTAATCCCGCGGAAACAGGCCGTGGAGCCAGAAAAGGATTCCATGAAACGTCAGTCAGTGTCACCTATTGAGGGCCGGTCGACTCGTCCCGCCCTGCATACGCTTACCTCGTCACGCACGTCGGTCTGCATCGAAACCCCTCATTTGGCCATGAGCCGCGTCGCGCGCTCCACGCGTTATGCATGCGGCGCGATGGTGCTGGGCGCGCTGCTCGCCGCCTGCAGTTCGCCGGACCCACACGCGATCGATTATCAGACTTCGGGTCGGCACGCCGTCTCGAAGACCCCATCGCTGGCGGCGCCGCCGGATCTGATGGACGAAGATCGGAACGGCGCGGATGTGCCGACGGGGGGCCAGGCCTCGCTCTCCGGTTATCAGACCAGCGGCGGTACGCCGGACGCCGTTCAACAGGTGTTGCCACAGACGCAGGGCTTGCACATCGAACAAGATGGCAGCCAGCGCTGGCTCGTCGTCTCGACGATGCCGGCCTCGCAGCTTTGGGGGCAGGTTCGCGCGTTCTGGCAGGCACAAGGTTTCTTCCTGACCGAAGATGCTGAGAACCGCGGCATCATGCAGACCGACTGGAAGGAATCGCGCGCGAAGCTGGATCAGGGCTTGATCCGGAACACCTTGACGTTCGCTGTCGACAATTCCTATGTGGCTGCGGAGCGCAACCGTTTCCGAACCCGTATCGAAGCCGGTCCGCATGGCGAAACGTATGTCTTCATCAGTCAGCAAGGCTTGCACGAGCAACTCAGCCCGGGTTCGTCCAATGAAAACAGCCAGTGGGTGCCGAAGCCAAACGATCCAGGTTTGGAAGCGGAATATCTGACCCGCTTGCAGCGCTCGTTGGCGCAGGGTCCGCAGACCTCGGTCATGAGTCAGCAGGCTGCGGATGCGGCCGCGGCGGCGAATGCGTCGGCGCGTGC
>CAWUJR010000155.1:0-7972 GCA_963922375.1 uncultured Robbsia sp. | reverse complement strand
CTTTCGGGCGCTCGACGAACTGCGCCGCACGCGGGGCGTCAAGGCCGTGGGCCTTGGCGTCAACGAAGGTGCGGCGATCATCGATGCGATTGCGGAATTCGATCTCGACTGCGCGTTGCTTGCCGGGCGCTATACGCTACTCGAGCAGTCGGTTCTCAGCGATTTGTTGCCGCTATGCGAGCAGCGCGACGTCAGCATTCTGATCGGCGGCGCATTCAATTCCGGCATTTTGGCGCGCGGTCTGGACAACGGTGCCAGTGGCAACGCGCTCGCCGAGCCTACGCATCCCGGCGATCGTGCCGCACGTATGCAGCGTGGGTATGACACTTCAGGCAGCGAGGACATCGCCCGAGCCGACCGCACCGCTGAAGCCGAAAGCCGGTTGAAGTTCAATTACGGCGACGCGCCACCGGCCATCGTCGAGCGTGTCGAACGATTGGAACAAGTGTGTCGTACGCATGGTGTCGCCTTATCCAGTGCAGCGCTGCAATTCCCGTATGCGCATCCTGCCGTCGCGACCGTATTGATGGGCGTACGCAGTCCGCTCGAACTGCATCGGAACGCTACCGCTTTTGCCGAGCATTTGCCGGCGAGTCTGTGGGATGCATTGCGCGAACAAAGCCTGCTACCCGACGCGGCACCGGTGCCGCAATGAACATCGATGCCCATCAGCATTACTGGGATCCGTCGCGTGGCGACTATGGCTGGCTGACGCCCGCGCTCGGCGACCTGCATCGTATATTCGGCCCCGACGATCTGACGCCGCTGAGAAAGGCGGCGGACATTCAGCGCACGATCGTCGTACAAGCTGCGCCGACACTCGCCGAAACGCGGTATCTGCTCGACTTGGCACGCGAAAACGATTCGATCGCCGGCGTCATCGGTTGGGTGCCGCTGGATGCTCCGGACGCGCGCGCGCTCATTCAGGCATTCGCGCAGGAGCCGAAGTTCAAGGGCGTGCGGCCGATGCTACAGGACTTGCCGAACGACCACTGGATTGCCGAGGCATCCGTGGGACCGGCGATCGCGGCATTGATCGACGCCGATCTCAGCTTCGATGCGCTGGTGTTCACGCGACATCTTCCCGCATTGCAGCAGTTCGCCGAACGCTATTCGACGCTGCGCATCGTCATCGATCACTCGGCAAAGCCGCCGATTCGCGACTTGTCGGCAGGGTCGCAGCACGGGTTATCGACCGGATCGCAGCGCGAGAAACCTATGGCCTGGCAAGCATGGGCGGACGCGATCGCCTCACTTGCCGCTTTGCCGCAGCGACTCCATTGCAAATTGTCGGGGCTGGTCACCGAGGCCGGTCCCGACTGGACGGTGGATACGTTGCGCCCTTATGTCCACCATCTGATCGAACACTTCGGGCCATCGCGTTTGTTATGGGGCAGTGATTGGCCGGTAGTGAATATGAATGGCAACTATTTGCGTTGGCACGCGGCGGCGCGACAGTTGATCGCCGAATACGATGTCGCGCACGACGCGATCTTTGGCGTGAATGCGCGGCGTTTCTACCGGGTATGAGTTCGGGTCCCTGCCATCGCTGTCGTTCGAATCGAATAAACCGCGGCGGCAACCGGTGCGATGTGGCGCCGTTACCGCATTTGTGTGTACCTGACGCAGAGGTCGCTGAACGGCATGCCGCGCACGCGGCCCGCACAACTTTTCAATGGAGTCGACGATGACACAGGCGAAGCAAAGACTGGCAGGGAAAACGGCACTGATCACCGCTGCAGCACAGGGCATCGGTCTCGCCACCGCAGAGCGTTTCGTCGCTGAAGGTGCGCGCGTCATTGCCACCGACATCCGCATTGAATCGCTGGAAGGCAAACCATTCGAAGTGCGCAAGCTCGATGTGCTCGATACTGTGGCCGTGAATGCGTTGGCGCAGGAAATCGGTGCGATCGATGTGCTGTTCAACTGCGCCGGTTACGTGCATTCAGGCTCGATCCTGGAGGCCAGTGAAGCCGATTGGGATTTCGCATTTGACCTGAACGCGAAAGCGATGTTCCGGACCATCAAAGCGTTTCTGCCGGCAATGCTCGCACATGGCGGCGGGTCCATTGTCAACATGGCGTCGGCTGCGTCGAGTGCGAAAGGGGTGCCGAATCGCTTCGTCTACGGTGCATCCAAAGCCGCTGTCATCGGATTGACCAAAGCGATTGCCGCCGACTTCGTCAAGCAAGGCATTCGCTGCAACGCGATCTGCCCGGGCACGGTCGATTCGCCTTCATTGCAGCAGCGCATTGCCGACCAAGCGAAAGAGCAAGGGCTGAGCATCGACGACGTTCACGCCGCATTTGTCGCCCGACAGCCAATGGGGCGCATCGGGCAGCCGGAAGAGATTGCCGCGCTCGCGCTGTATTTGGGATCAGACGACTCGTCATTCACGACCGGCCAGATCCATCTCATCGACGGCGGTTGGTCGAACTAAAGCATCCCAGAAAGAGAAACAGGAGATAAGCGATGAAATTGCTGCGTTTCGGCCCAAAGGGCCAGGAAAAACCGGGCTTGCTGGATCGCGATGGGCAGATTCGTGATTTGTCGTCGATCGTCGACGACATTTCGGGCGATGCGTTGTCCGATTCGACGTTGACGAAGCTTCGAGCGCTCGATCCGACCGCGTTGCCGGTCGTCGATGGCGCGCCGCGCATCGGACCGTGCGTGGGTCGCGTCGGGAAGTTTGTGTGCATCGGTTTGAATTATGCCGATCATGCGGCCGAATCGAATCTGCCGGTGCCCAGCGAGCCGGTGATCTTCGGCAAATGGACCAGTGCGATTTGCGGACCGAACGATGATGTCGTCATCCCGCCGCGCTCTAAGAAGACCGACTGGGAAGTCGAATTGGGCGTGGTGATCGGCAAAGAAGCCAAATATATCGACGAAGCCAACGCGTTGGATTATGTGGCGGGTTACTGCGTGATCAATGACGTGTCCGAACGAGAATGGCAATTGGAGCACGGCACGCAGTGGGATAAGGGCAAGGGCTTCGATACATTCGGCCCGATCGGTCCCTGGCTGGTCACGCGTGATGAAGTCGCCGATCCGCAACAGCTCGATCTATGGCTGGAAGTCGACGGACGTCGTTTCCAGAACGGCAATACGCGCACGATGGTGTTCGGCGTCGCGCAGTTGGTGGCGTATCTGTCGCACGTGATGAGTTTGCAACCCGGCGATGTGATCTCCACCGGAACGCCGCCGGGTGTTGGCATGGGCGTCAAACCGACGCCGCTTTATTTGCGTGCGGGGCAAACGATGCGCCTGGGGATTCAGGGATTGGGCGAACAGCAGCAGCAGACCGTCGACGCGGAAACGACGTCATGACCAAAATTCTGTCGATGCGCGTACTGGACGTGCGATTTCCCACGTCGCAGTTTCTCGATGGTTCGGATGCAATGAATCCGGATCCCGATTATTCGGCTAGTTATGTCATTCTCCACACCGATGTCGATGGGCTTGAGGGCCACGGACTGACGTTCACGATCGGCCGTGGCAACGAGATCTGCTGTGCGGCGATCCGCGCAATGGAACATCTGGTCGTTGGATTGGATCTCGCGTGGATCGCCGAGGATATGGGGCGGTTCTGGCGTCATGTCACATCCGACAGCCAGCTGCGATGGATCGGTCCGGATAAAGGCGCAATGCATCTGGCGACCGGAGCGGTCGTCAATGCGGTGTGGGATCTCTGGGCGAAAGCGGAAGATAAGCCGGTATGGAAGCTGGTGGCCGATATGGGACCGGAAGAGATCGTGAAGCTGATCGATTTCCGCTACATCACCGACTGCATCGCCCCGGACGAGGCATTGTCGCTGTTACGTGCGACCGCGGAAGGCAAGGCCGCGCGGCTCGCGGATCTCCAGGCGAACGGGTATCCGTGCTACACCACATCGGCCGGATGGCTCGGCTACGACGACGCAAAGCTGCGTCGCTTAGCGCAGCAGGCCGTGGATGCGGGCTTCACGCATATCAAGCTGAAGGTGGGACGCGATCTCCAGGACGACATTCGCCGCGTGCGCATCGCGCGTGAAGTGTTGGGACCGGAACGGACGCTGATGATCGACGCGAACCAGGTCTGGGACGTGAACCAGGCGATTGGGTGGCTGCAACACCTGGCATTCGCGAAACCGTGGTTCATCGAGGAACCCACCAGCCCGGACGACATCGAGGGCCACCGCCGGATTCGCGAATCGGTCAGCGGATCGATGCAGGTGGCGACCGGAGAGATGTGTCAGAACCGCGTGATCTTCAAGCAGTTGATCATGCGCGGCGCGGTGGATGTCGTGCAGATCGATGCGTGCCGTTTGGGCGGCGTCAATGAAGTGCTGGCGGTGATGTTGATGGCCGCGAAATATGGACTCAAGGTCTGCCCGCATGCGGGCGGTGTGGGCCTGTGCGAATACGTGCAGCATCTGTCGATGATCGACTATCTGTGCATCTCGGGCAGCAAGGAAGGGCGAGTGATTGAGTTCGTCGACCACTTGCACGAGCATTTCATCGATCCGTGCGTGATACGCGATGCGGCCTACAGACCACCGCAGCGTGCCGGGTATTCGATCGAAATGAAGCCGGAATCGTTGGCGCGCTATACGTTCAACGGATAGCGTGTGTTGGAGTATGCAGGTGGGGGCGTGCAGTCCATGAATATGCTGCATTAACGAGACTGCCGATGCGTTTGCCTCAAAGGGAGACGCTGCAAATGAGGATGCTGCCATGCGACGGTGTTTGATGCTGGATCTGAAGGACGATGCCGAACTGATTGCACGCTATGAAGCGTTTCATCGCGACATCTGGCCGGAGGTCGCGGCGCACTTGCATGAGCAAGGCGTGATCGGCATGGAGATCTATCGGCTCGGCACGCGAATGTGCATGTTGATGGAGACCGACGACGCCACGTTCGATGCGCAACGGATGGCCGTAGCGGAATCGACGAATCCCCGTCTGGTCGAATGGGAGCAGTTGATGTGGACGTTTCAGGCGCCCACACCGTGGACGCCATCGGGACAGAAGTGGGTGGAGGCGGCGCGGATTTTTGAGCTGCACCGCTAATCAGATTGGCACCGCCGCATCCGCCTCTGCGGCGCAGTGTTGTCGGTTGAATCGCGCTATTCGAGCATTCGATGCGTCATGGGAAACCACCTCATCCCGACTCCGAATGTCGCAACGCCGACGAGCGCGGCAGCGAAGCGATATAACGTCAATGGGCTCCATTGATTCGCTACGATCGGAAGCGAGAACGCGAGCAAAGCAGCGATCTGAATGATCATGTTTGCGGTTGCTCTGTTGTGACCTAAGCGTTCTTCAGCACATAGCGCGAGAAACCGGGCATCGTTCAGCACTCGAGCGGTTGCGTAACCGATACCGAGCAACTCGTGAATTACGACCAGTGTGGTCCATTCTTGCGCGAACGGGACGGTCGCCAGCAGGACTGCCAACGCGCCCAAAATGGCGAGGACCATCACATCCGCGCGTTGTCCGCTTGTCGATGAGGGGCGGAATAGCGCGAGGACGCCACCCGCCGCCAGCGATCCAAGAGACCATGCTATCTCCACGGTCGAATAATCCAGACTGGATCCGCCTCGCTGTAGTTGAACCAATCCGGGAAGCAAAACGTTGGTAACTTGTCCGACAGCGAAAGCCAAGGCCATCGACAACATCGTGAGTGTCAGTAAGCGTCGATCCAAGCGTCGCTCATGCGGCGTTTCCCTTCCAGACCGTGATGGTGCGGAATGCGAAAGCGACGCTGGCTGTGGGTCGGGTGGCGCGACGTCGACAAGTCCCCCCTACTGAGCGAGCAACAAATGATGCTTAATGCTGCGAGCCCGGCAAAAAGGGAGGCAAAATCAGCGAATGGTAACACTGCCCCTGCGGCGGCAGTCCCCATCATCATCGATAGCTGCGCGGTGGACATTAACGCTGCTATTTTTCGTTGAAGGCTGCCTGTCGAGGACAAGCGCCTAACGAAATAATCCGTTGCTCCCGCAGAGAGTTGGTTCAAGGTCGTCGTCAACGCGCACACGATCACCAGTATCTTGAAACAATTTCATTGCGTCGCGCGTAGCAACACAGCAGGTGCTAATGCCCCGATCGCCATCCCCGCGTGACCTAGCCAGACCATCCGCTTTTTCGATTTAGCGATGCTTATCACTTTGCCGATCGGTCGCGCGAAGACGAACGCCGATGTAGATGCGCCGACGAACAGGATGCCCACCGCATGCCCGTCGCCAGTGAATTTGACTGCCAGCCATGCCGACATCACCAACTGGGCACCTACCCGGACCCCGTTGATTGACATCATGAATAGCAGGGCGGTGAACGACGTGTTGTTGCTTCCTCGCCTGTATACGCTCATCGTTTTATGATTGCCACCACCTACCTAAACATTGACCGCCATCTTCAACTTCGCAATATTCCTGCGCGGTGGCGCGCCGAACATCCGCGAGTATTCGCGACTGAACTGAGAAGCGCTTTCGTACCCCACGCGATACGCCGCCGTTTCTGCAGTGGCCGCGCCGCTCACCATCAAATGACGCGCTTCGAGCAAACGGAGCTGCTTCTGATATTGCAGCGGCGTCATCGATGTCAGTGCCTTGAACTGCCGATGAAATGCCGATGGACTCATTTGCGCGACCGCCGCGAGCGCCTCGATGCGGATGGTTTCGGTGAATTGGTCGCGTAGCGCATGAATCGCGTTAACCACCCGCTGCAGATGCGTGTTCGCCAGCACGAGCCTGGCGACCTCCTGTCGCTGCGGTCCGGCAAGTAGCCAGTAGCAAATTTCCCGTTTGATCATCGGGGCCAGATGCGCAATCGCCTCCGGCGTATCCAGTAGCCTTACCAGGCGGACGATGCAATCGGAGAGCGGCCCGTCAAAATTCGCGACGAACACGCCATGTCCAAGATCACCAATCGGCTCAATCGGCGTATCCAGGCTCGCCATCACGTCACGCATGACCGCCAGATCGAACTCCAGCACCACGCTCAGATATGGTTCGTCCGGACTGGCTTCGACGACGCGGCTGAACGCCGGCATTTCCAAGCTCACGACCAATGCCTGACCCGCTCTGTAGTCATACCGCCTGTCGCCGAAGGTGGTCCATTTGGCGCCCTGCACGACGACGCACAGCGCCGGCTTCATGATCATATGCGACGGCTGCTTCAGGTTGTCCGAGCGAAGCAGCGCCATCCCGTCGATCGGCGTTAGAAACAGGCCGTTTTCAACGGCGTGGTTGTCCGTATAGCGTTTAACGCTGTCGACCAATGTGTTTGACATACGCACCTCTGTCGTCTTGCTGCAGTCTGCCGACGGGCTGCCGATGGGGTCGCCGAAGGGGCTGCCGAAGGGGCTGCCGTTTGGGGCCGTGCGCCGATGCGTCGCCAGGCCGGTAGCCGTCGATGTTAGCGCATTGCGCGCGCAGAACAAGGGGGCCGAGCAGGATTAGGCAAGAAGGGGCGAAGATCAGGCATTCTGCGCAAGTGAATCCGTGTCTGACGCCTCCACGCGTGGGTGGCGCAGCGCGACGCGTACGCCTACAACACGAATCGATCGGCGAAGAAATCGAGGAACGCACGCGAGCGCGCATCCATTGCCGCATGTCGATAAAACACCGCGTGGATCGGCTGCAGCCGATCCAATGTGTCCGATTCGAGTATTGGGACAAGCCGTTGCTGCGCGATATCCATGCGCGTCATGAACGAGGACAGGCAGCTGATGCCGTTGCCGGCGATCGTCAGCTGCCGCACCGTTTCGCCGCTTGTCGCTGACAAGGTCGGCGTAATGCGCAATAAGGCTTCACGATCGTCAGCGTGTTTCGGATCGCGAAGCGGCCAATCGTTCAACTGTTCCGGCGCACTGAAACCGATCAGTCGATGCCGGAGTAACGCATCCACCGATGTAGGCACGCCGTGCGTCGCGAGATACGCAGGGCTGGCCAGCAACCGTCGGCGGCTGGCGCCGAGCGGCCGGGCG
>CAWUJR010000154.1:0-8005 GCA_963922375.1 uncultured Robbsia sp. | reverse complement strand
ATCCCCTGCTGCATCGAGGGCCGGATTCGACGCGCCGTTGGCGTTCTCCGTGAGGGCGGCCGCTGGCGATGCAACGCCGCTGAACGGGTCAGGCCATTCCGCCACGTCGCCGGCTGCATAGATGCCTGGGATGCTGGTTTGCAGTGTCGCATCCACGAGAATACCGTCGGCGGTTTTCAACCCGGCGGCCTTCGCCAATTCAATACGAGGCGCGACGCCAATGCCGACGACGACGACATCGGCATCAATCGATGTGCCGTCCGTCAGATGGACCGCTTTGTCGTCGATCGAAGACACGGTGCTACCAACATGAAACCGAACCCCATGTTGCTCATGAACGGCCCGCAGTTTATCGCTTAGTTGCTTGCCGAGCAGCTTCTCCATCGGCAGCGGTGCAGGCGCCACCACATGCACCTCGAGGCCACGCGTACGAAGTCCCGCCGCCGCTTCCAGGCCGATGAAACTCGCGCCGACGACCACCGCACGGTGCCCCCGTCCCGCAGCGTCGATCAACGAACGCGCATCGCTCAGGGTGCGAAGGTAATGCACGTGGGACAACGTCGCGCCCGGCACATCAAGCGTGACAGGCGCCGCACCGGTAGCAATCAGCAGCGAATCGTATTCCAACGTGCGCTCGCCGTTTGCCTCGCGAACGGTCAGAACCCGGCGAGTGGGGTCGATCGACGTGACCGACACCGATGTACGTAGATCGATTTGTTTCTCTTCGTAGTAAACGGGTTGCCGAAGGATCAGCGCCTCGGGTTGCGCGGCACCGGTCAGGAGCGCCTTCGAGCATTTGGGTCGATCGTACGGCGGGTCGGCATCTTCACTCAAGATCGTGATCGTGCCGGTGTGCCCTTCGGCGCGCATCATTTCGGCTGCGGCGTGTCCGGCCGCGCCGCCACCGATGATGACGAACCGTTGTTGGCGTAGCGCGGCGCCGGGAGGCACGGCGAAGCTGATCGGCGCCTCGATGGGTTGTTTCTCCAGCGCCCGCACGATGCCATCGCGCTGCTCCACTTGCCAGCTATCGATCGCATCGAGCGCGGGCGCGCCCACCGCAGCGCCGTTCTTCAGGCAAAAGCGGGCGTGATGCCAAGGGCAATGCAATTCCTCATCGACGACCAGTCCCTGTTCCAGCGGCAGACCATAGTGTGTGCAGGTAGCCCCGACGATCCGGAAGGTATCGCCTCGGCGCACCGCCAACGCCGGCGTGCCCCGGACATGGCCTTTCAGGATCGCCCCGTCTTCCAATGCGTCGATGCCGATACCGGCGGCAAAATCCGGACCTTCCGGCGCTTTCGTATGGCCTGCCATCGCGTGCTCCTTGTGGATGCTGTGGGAATCAAGTTGACCCCGCAACCGATGTGCCTGTCAGCCTCGTAAGGACCGAGGCGAATAGGCCCTCTCGGCGCAACCGGGGATGGCGCGCCGAGGGGCGGCTCACGCTGGAATAGGAAGCTTCGACCGTCGGATAAAACACACACCCGGCATTTATTACATGCACTGCGTCAATACGGGGCATCTTACCCGGCGCATTGGAGACGCTGGTCGCGATCGGATCGGCATGAGAAAGGCGGGCGCAGGCCGACAGGTGGCGCGCTTAGGTGGCATGGTAGTTGCTTGACAAGACTCGCAGGCAGGATGCGCATCGGCGGCGAGGGTGCCAATGACGCGACACTGTCGGCGAGAGTTCCGACCGTTCGTTAAGAACGGGAATAACGCGCGGCATATAAGTGCTGCACTCGGAGTCGTTGGTTGCAGTATGAGCCGAGGACTCGCGGGCGCAAGCGTGAACGTCAACGCGGCATCTATAAGCCGATAACAATTCAGGAGAGTGCAATGCTCCGTTATGCCGTCATATTTTTCGTGATCGCGATCATCGCTGCAGTATTCGGTTTTGGCGGCATTGCCGCTGGCGCCGCTGAAATAGCCAAGATCCTGTTCTACATCTTTGTTGTGATCTTCCTCGTCACGCTGGTGATGGGCCTGTTCAACAGATAGCAACGTGGCATGTGACCGGCTGCCGGAAGGCGGCGGGGAGGGCAGTGACGTTGCTGCGCTCCCTCGGTGAAAGCTATAACAAGAAAAACAAACGCCGGCGCTTGCCGGCGTTTGTTTTTGGACTGCCCCTGGTGTGATGAGGTCGGGGCACGTTTGCATCATGCCAACGTTCTCCCGACCGTGTTTCCGTCACCGATCTACCTCGATCGGACAACTCACGCCGCGACTTCTTCCGCCATACCGTTATGACGCAGTAATGCGTCGATGCTCGGCTCGCGTCCCCGGAAGGCCTTGAACGACGCCATCGCATTGCGGCTGCCACCCACTTCCAGAATTTCGCTGCGATACCGCTGTCCGGTGGCCGGATCGACGACACTGCCGCCTGCCGCCGCCGCTTCTTCGAACGCCGAATACGCGTCCGCAGACAGCACTTCGGCCCACTTATAGCTGTAATAGCCAGCAGCGTAACCGCCGGCAAAAATATGGCTGAAGCTATTCGGCCAGCGCGACAATGGCGACTGTTCGACAACGTGATAATGCGCGTTGATCGACCGTGCCAACGCGTTCACCGATTGGTCCGATGTCGGATCGTAATCGGTGTGGATGCGCATATCCAGCATCGAAAACACGACCTGCCGCAGCGTCCCGAGGCCACTTTGGAAATTCTTCGCGGCAATCATCTTGTCGAACAGTGCGCGGGGCAGCGGCTCGCCGGTCTCGACATGCGCGCTCAGCGTCTGGATCACATCCCATTCCCAGCAGAAGTTTTCCATGAACTGCGACGGCAATTCGACCGCATCCCATTCGACACCATTGATGCCGGAGACAGCCATCTCATCCACGGCGGTCAGCATATGGTGCAGGCCGTGACCGAATTCATGGAACAGCGTCACGACTTCGTCATGCGTGAATAAGGCCGGCTTGCTGCCTACCGGGGGCGAGAAATTGCACACCAGATAAGCAACCGGAGTCTGCGTCGTGCCATTCGGCAGCCGGTGGCGCGAGCGTGCATCGTCCATCCATGCGCCGCCACGCTTGCCTTCGCGAGCATAGGGGTCAAGATAGAACTGAGCCACCAGTGCGCCGTTCGATTCGACGCGGAAGAAACGGACGTCCGGATGCCAGACCGGCGCTTCGTCCGGGCGGATGGTGACGCCAAACAATTTTTCGATCAAACCGAACAAACCGCCCAACACCTTCGCTTCGGGGAAGTATTGCTTCACTTCGTTTTCCGAGAATGCATAGCGTTGTTCGCGCAGCTTCTCCGCCGCGTAGGCGACGTCCCACGGTTCGAGGCCGTCGGTGAAGCCTAATTGGTCGCGAGCGAACGCTTGCAGCGCTTCCCAGTCCTTCTGCGCATACGGACGGGCACGCTTGGCGATATCGTCAAGGAAGTCAATGACCTGCGCGGGCGAATCGGCCATTTTCGCCGCCAACGATACTTCCGCGTAGTTCTTCATCCCGAGCATATGCGCTTCTTCAGCGCGCAATGCCAACTGTTCCTGCATATTTTGCGTGTTGTCCCACTCGGCCTTGCCCTGGCCGACTTCAGGCGACAGTTCCGACGCGCGCGACACGTAGGCGCGATACATCGCTTCACGCAGCGGGCGATGAGACGCGTATTGAATGACCGGGAAATACGATGGGAAGTGCAGGGTGAACTTCCAGCCTTCGCGCCCCTCCTTTTGCGCGGACAGGGCGGCGGCGTCGATCGCGTCCTGCGGCAGACCCGCCAGTTCGTCCGCATGCTCGACCCATTGCGCAAACGCATTGGTCGCGTCCAGTACGTGATCGGAGAATTGCTTCGACAAACCGGCCTGCTTCTCTTGCAACTCGGCGAAACGCGGCTTTTGATCTTCGGGCAATTCCGCGCCCGACAGGCGGAAGTCGCGCAGTGAATTATCCAGAATCTTGCGTCGCGTCGGGGTCAGTGTCGCGCCCACGCTCGCATCGATCGCTTTGTATTTCTCGTACAGTGCCAGGTTCTGTCCAACACTCGAATAAAACTCGGTCATGCGCGGCAGGTTTTCCGCATGCGCTGCGCGCAATTCAGGCGTGTCCGCGACCGAACTCAGGTGGCCGATCACGCTCCAGGCCCGACCCAGCGGCTCCGTAGCGGACTGCAGTGGGTCAATCACGGTGTCCCATTGCGCAGGGGTTTGCGGCGCGATGGCTTTGGCCACCGCGTCGCGTCCGGCAGCCAGCAGGACGTCGAGCGCGGGAGTGACGTGTTCGGCACGGATGTCGGCGAAACGCGGAAGACCGCTCAAATCGAGAAGCGGATTGTCTGATGTCGTCATACGTCTCCTGCCGGCAAATTTCCGGAATCTAAAGTAATCGGCTGACCCGCGATCAGAACGTCGATGCGTGCGTACGTTCGGCTGCTTCGACGGTGTTGATCAGCAGCATCGTGATCGTCATCGGACCGACGCCGCCCGGCACCGGCGTGATATGGCCGGCCACCGCCGACACCCCGGCGAAATCCACATCGCCGCACAGTTTGCCGGCGTCGTCGCGGTTCATACCGACGTCGATGACCGTCGCACCAGGCTTCACCATATCGGCGGTCAGTACATTGCGAATGCCGGTGGCGGCCACGACGATGTCCGCACGGCGTGTATGGGCACCCAGATCGCGTGTCTTACTATGACAGATGGTGACGGTTGCGCCAGCTTCAAGGAGCATCAACGCCATCGGCTTGCCGACGATGTTCGAGCGGCCGATGACGACAGCCTCGGCACCGGCCAACGGGATCTGATAGGCGTCGAACATTTTCATCACGCCGTACGGCGTGCACGGGCGAAACAGCGGCATCCCGGTCATCAGCGCGCCGGCATTGGCGACGTGGAAGCCGTCCACGTCCTTCTCCGGCGCAATGGCCTCAATAACCTTGTGGCTATCGATATGCTTCGGCAGCGGCAGTTGAACCAGAATGCCGTCGATGCGCGGATCGCGATTCAATGCGTCGATGTGCGCGAGCAGCGCGGCTTCGGTCAGGTCGGCCGGAAAGCGATCGAATTGCGAATGGATACCATGGTCCTGACAGGCTTTCACCTTGTTGCGCACATAGACTTCGCTGGCGGGGTTGGCACCCACCAACACCACGGCAAGGCCTGGTTGGTGACCAGCGGCGGTCAGCTTGGCGGCGCGCACGGCGGCTTCGCTGCGGAGGGTCTGGGACAGGGCAGTGCCGTCGATCAGTGTGGCGGTCATGGCGATATATCAAAAAACGGTGAAAAAATGGGAGAGCGCCGTCGAGGCGCCCTCCGGTGAGGCAGGCAATGCGGTCAGCAGCAAATCTGTGCGATCAAGCGGGTTTGGCCGACAGCGCGAGGCGCAACAGATCGGCCACGGTGTTCACGCTCAGCTTCTCCATGATATTCGCACGATGCGCTTCCACGGTCTTGATGCTGATGCCCAGATCGTCGGCGATCTGTTTGTTCAGTCGACCGGCGATGATCCGTTCGAGCACTTGCTGTTCCCGCGCGGTCAGCTTTGCCAGTCGTTCGGCAGAAGCCCGGTGCACCGCTGCTTCGCTGTTCTCATTGCGGGCGCGGGCCAGCATCGATTCGACCAGCGGCAGCAATTCCGCCTCGTCGAATGGCTTTTCGATAAAATCGCCGGCGCCTTTTTTCATCGTCGAGACGGCCATGCCCACGTCGCCGTGGCCCGTCACGAAAATGATCGGTAGCGTCGAGCCGAGCGAAATCAGCTTTTCCTGAAGTTCCAGGCCGCTCATGCCTTGCATACGGACGTCTAGAATCAAGCAGGCGATCTGCGACGGTTGATAGGTTTCCAGAAAGTTTTCGGCACTGGCGAAGCACTGAACGTTATAACCGTTCGCTTCCAACAACCAGCGTAAGGAATCGCGGACCGCTTCGTCGTCGTCGACAACGAAGACCGTTTCTGCATGGATAGGCTGGCTACTCATGATTCTCCCGTAGCGTGGTAGGGTTCAATGAAGGATGGGTATGCGCAAGAGACGCCGAATCAGGATCCGCCTGTAACAGCCCCGGGATACGTTCCGTGGCAATGGGCAACGTGAAGTGGAAGGTGCAGCCGATGACGGTGATGCCATCGTCGGCAAAATTGTTCTCGACCCACAGGCGGCCCCGATGGGATTCGATGATCGATCGGCAGATATTCAGGCCCATGCCCATGCCGTCGGCTTTCGTGCTGTAAAACGGTTCGAACAGCCGTTCGGCGGAGGCTTCATCGACGCCCGGCCCCCGATCGACGACCGACACGCTGACCATGTCGCCATCATCGCCGACAATCAAATGGATTGTCTGTTCGGAGAGCGCCATTCGCCGCTTGCCGCCGGCGGGGAGGTCGGCCATCGCTTCGGCGGCGTTTTTCAGCAAGTTCACCAGCACCTGCTCGATCAGCACCGTATCGACCGAGATCGTGGGCAGGCGTCCGCGCATGTCGGTGACGATGCGGATGCCGCGCTTGCGTGTTTCGATTTCGGCCAGCCCGATCGCATCGGCGACGATGTCGCCAATGCGCGCATTCCGGCGCTTGGGCTCGCTGCGCTTCACGAATTCGCGGATTCGCTTGATGATCATACCGGCCCGCATGGCTTGCTGCGAGGTTTTGTCGAGCGCAGACAGCAGCGTTTCCTGGGACGCGCGGCCGCTCCTCACCAGTGCGGCCGCACCCGAGCAGTAATTGCTGATCGCGGCCAGCGGCTGATTCAGCTCATGGGCGAGCGACGATGCCATCTCGCCCATGGTCGTCAGGCGACTCGCGAACTGCAGTTTCTCGTCCTGCTGACGTGCTAGATCTTGCGCTTCCTTACGGGACGTGATGTCGCTCGCAATTTGCATCTGCGCCAGATGACCATCGACCCACTGAATATATTGCCGCCGTACGTCGAACCAACGGCCCACGCGCTTCACATACACTTCCTGCGTGTCCGACGACGTTTCTGTGAGATTGGTCGACGGCATACCGGCATAGGTATCGATCATATCGATCGTGTCCGACGTGTCATCTTCGACCGGTGCCAGCGCGGTTTCCGCCAGTTCGAGGTGACCGTCCGGGCGCAGCCCGAACACATGCCGGTAATAGCGGTTCGCGTATAGCAGTTGGGTCCCGTCGGCCGCCAGCACGGACACGGCGGCGTCCAGGCTTTCGAGCACCGTCGTGAACCGTTCATGCGCCGCCGATAATTCCTCGCGCACGCGGCGCGGTTCGCTGATGTCGGTCATCGACGACATCCAGCCGGTCTGCCTGCCGCTCGAATCGATTAACGGCGACACATACATGCGCGCATGAAACGTCGAGCCTTCCTTGCGCCGCACGCGCATCTCGAAGCCGCTCGACGGCGCTTTGCCGCGCAGCGTCATATCGATCTGGCGGCGCATTTCGGTGAACGATTCGGCGGGCCAGTACGCGTACGGTGGCACGGTGTCGATCAGATCGGTTTCGTCCCATCCGGTCATCCTGCAAAATGCAGGATTCACATACGTGATACGGCCCTGCAGATCGAGCACCCGCATCCCAACGAGCACCGAGTTCTCCATCGCGCGCCGGAAAGACGCCTCGTCGAACAGCTGTTGCTGCGTGGCGAAGCGCTGTCGGGTGTGCGTCCAGACATTCCAAAGACTCCACAACACGAAGCAGGACAAGCCGGCGACCAGCCAGAGCAGGCGATTGTTCAGCAGGCTGGCGCCGTGCTGCGAATACGCATACACGCGGACCGACAAGCCGTTACCGGGCGGATCCAGCGGCAGGTCCAGGAAGACGTCGCGCGCCAGCTTCGGACGGGTGGACGAGCTCGACAGCTCGCGCCCCTGATCGTTCAAAATCGAAATCTTGAATTTCGACGACAGCTCCGCCGGCAGTTCGCGTCGCAGGATGCCGTCGATCGAAAACACGGTGGAAACGGTGCCCAAATAGCTTCGGTTGGCGATGATCGGCGTTTGCAGCGTCATGTAGCCGTTGCCGAAGTCATCATAGAACAGCGACGAATAGGTGGGGCGGCGGCTCGAGCGCG
>CAWUJR010000153.1:0-8020 GCA_963922375.1 uncultured Robbsia sp. | reverse complement strand
CCAGGTAGCGGGCGCGTCGTTGGCGGTGCCGGCAGTGGCCGGAACGTTGGATGCGCGCAATGGCGGCTATGTGCTGTCCTTGCTCGACACCGCGATTGCGGGGGCGATCGCCGGCCCCGCCTTGGCACCCTCGCTCGGATTCGATGCGATCGTGACCGCGCCGTTGCAAAAAAGCACGATCAACGATGCCGGCGTGCCCTTCACCGGTCATACCGAATACCTAGCCGAGCAGACCGGTACCGCGCAGGTCGTGATGATGCTGGCGGGCACCGGCGACAAGCCGCTGCGTGTCGCGTTGGCCACTACCCATTTGCCGCTTGCGGACGTCCCGGCGGCATTGTCGATCGACGGTATCGTACGCACGCTGACGATCATCGACACTGATCTGCGCCGTGACTTCGGCATCGCCGCGCCGCGGATCCTGGTGACCGGTCTGAATCCGCACGCGGGGGAGAACGGTTATCTGGGGCGCGAGGAGATCGATATCATTTCGCCCGCGCTGGCCGTGGCGCAGCAAGCCGGCATCGATGCGCGCGGTCCTTACCCGGCCGATACGCTGTTTCAGCCGCGCTATCTGCGCGATGCCGATTGCGTGCTGGCGATGTTTCACGATCAGGGCCTGCCGGTGCTGAAGTTTGCGACCTTCGGCGAAGGCATCAATGTGACGTTGGGTTTGCCGATCGTCCGGACATCGGTCGACCACGGCACCGCGCTGGATTTAGCCGGTACCGGACGGGCGGACGCGGGCAGCATGCTCGCCGCCATCGACACCGCCGTGACGATGGCAAGGCATCGGCGTGTAGCGCGCGCCTAGGCGGGTTGACCGCTTCAGCATCATCGACCGCGCTTACGGTGCGCCATACCCGTGTCGGCCCGCAGTTTTCGATGGATCCGTGAATCCGCCGTAACCTACGTGATGCCACCGCTTTACTTGTCGCTCATTCGTCGCTCATTCGTCGCTCGTTCGTCGCTCGTTCGTCGCGAATGCGGCTGAATTCGCTTGATCCCGCTGGACCTTTTTTTCGCCGAGCATCTGACAGCATGACATCATCGCAACGTTCCGCCATTCAAGGGCACTTCGCCCGCAAGCGCTTCGGCCAGAACTTCCTGGTCGATCAGGGCATCATTCATGCGATCGTGGCATGCATTGCACCCCGCGCGGGGGAGCGGATCGTCGAAATTGGCCCGGGTCTGGGTGCGCTCACCGGACCGTTGACCGAGGCGATGTCCGGCTTGCCGAAGACCCCGTTGCATGTGGTCGAACTCGATCGCGATCTGATCGGTCGACTGCATCGGAACTTCGGCGATCGTCTGGTCGTGCATGCCGGCGATGCATTGGCGTTCGACTTCGGCAAGCTGTTCGAGGATGCCGCAGAAACGGCCGCGACGGCAGACGCAACGCCGGCATCGGCCGAATCGTCGACGGCCGCTGCCGCTGCGCCGCCATCGATCCCACCTGCGCTTGTCCCGACACTGCGGGTGGTCGGCAACTTGCCATACAACATTTCCAGTCCGTTGCTGTTTCACCTGGTGCGATTTGCAGACCGGATCGTCGATCAGCACTTCATGCTGCAGGATGAGGTGGTCGAGCGCATGGTCGCGGAGCCGGGCAGCAAAGCCTACAGCCGACTCAGTGTGATGCTGCAATTCCGCTATGCGATGGACAAGCTGATGGACGTGCCCCCCGAATCGTTCGAGCCGGCACCCAAAGTCAACTCCGCGATCGTGCGGATGTTGCCGCACCCACCGCAAACGCTGCCGAACGTGGATATGAAGCGATTTGGCGAAGTGGTTACCGCGGCGTTCTCGCAGCGTCGCAAGATGCTGCGGAATACGTTGGGTGCCTATCGTGAAAAAGTCGACTTCGACGCACTCGGTTTCGACCTGTCGCGGCGCGCGGAAGATGTGCCGGTCGCCGAGTATGTGGCGGTGACACAAGCATTGACCGCCGCGCTGGCCTGAAGGCCGCGGGAGAAGCAGATCAAGCGCTCGGCCGGGCCGGGCGCTAAGGGTAAGCGCGGACAGGCACACGTCCCATGATTGTTATAGGATGACGTACAAGATGCGGCATCGCCCGCGCACGTCCACCTCGCTTCAACCGGAGACATCAGGCATGGTTACACGTCGTCACATCCTTGCAGGCGCCATGGCGCTGCCCGCCGCGGCAGCCATCCCCGCCTGTGCATCGTTGACGGCAGCGTCGTCCTCGTCGGACCATCCGTTGATGGTCGATTCCCACGTCCACGTATGGAAAGCCGACCCGCGCTATCCGTTTGCCCAGGGCGCATCGGTGCCGGTGGGGGTAGACGCCAGCGCGGAGTCGTTGATTGCGTTGATGCAGGCGAACGGCGTGTCGCGCACGGTGCTGATTCAGGTCATCCACTACAAGTGGGATAACCGATATCTGGCAAGTGTATTGAAGCAATATCCGCAGTATTTCCATGGCGTGGCCCGCGTGAACCCGACTGACCCGGCAGCGCCGGATCAATTGACGCAACTCACCGAGGAAGGCTTCCAGGGTGTGCGCTTGAGTCCGTCCGGCACACCGGATGGCGATTGGATCGGCGGTCCGCTGATGCCGCCGCTGTGGTCCCGCTGCGAGCAATTGAAAGTGCCGATGACGTTACTGGCACCGGGGACGCGTTTGCCCGAGATCACCAAGCTGATCGATCGCTATCCGGATCTCACGGTCGTCATCGATCATATGGCCGACGTGCCGTTGGATCAGCCACAGCAGTTACAGTCGCTGCTCGCGCTGGCGCGCTATCCGAACGTCTATGTGAAGATTTCGCATTTGTGGTCGCTATCGAAGCAGGCTTATCCCTATAACGATTCTCTCGCGATGGTGAAGACCCTCTACCAGGCGTTTGGCGCGAAACGGCTGATGTGGGGCACCGATCACCCGATTTCCCTTCCGTACGCGAACTACGCGCAAGTGGTGGCGCTTTATCGTGAACACCTGGATTTCATGCCGCTCGACGACCGTCAGGAAATCTGGCATCGAACCGTCCAGCGTGTGTGGCCGTTCGGCCTCGCAGGGTGACGGGGAGCGGGCCACCAAATCGAGGTGGATGGGGCAGGGTGATGGCGTGTGATGAGAGCGGCCAGACTAAGACGGTGCAATTGCCAGTGCCAGTGCGCTGTGGAGGGTGTGGGGGGGGGCCGATACCCGCATCGGCACACATGACACGCTTACTTTACAATACCGGCCGGTACCGGCACGACAGGGTCGGCTTCGCAACCGGTCCGAGGGGGACGAGACGCCGTTCGGAACCGGCAGCGCCGCCGCCGTGCTTGCCCCTATTGCTGCCGTTTATTCCTTTCACACCGCATTAACGAGCTGGAGAAGCCATGCGCCTTTTGCACACGATGCTTCGCGTCGGTGACCTCGACAAATCGATTGATTTCTACACCAACGTGCTGGGCATGAAACTGCTGCGCCGCCACGAATACATCGAGGGCCGCTTCACGCTCGCGTTCGTCGGCTATCAATCCGAAGCGGATGGCGCGGTCATCGAACTCACCCATAACTGGGATACGGCGCGCTACGATTTGGGCGATGGTTACGGCCATATCGCATTGGAAGTCGACGACGCGTACGCCGCTTGCGAGGCGGTCAAAGCGCGCGGCGGTGTGGTCACGCGGGAAGCCGGCCCGATGAAGCACGGTTCCACCGTGATCGCCTTCGTTGCCGACCCGGATGGCTATAAGATCGAGTTCATCCAGAAGAAAGGTCGCGTCGACTAACGCATTCACAATGCCGGAATAGCGCCCGGCGCGGGGCGTTTCAAGATGGTTCGCGCGCGCTTGTAGTCCGGCATCACCGCTTCGACGATCGCCCAGAAGCGGGGGCTGTGGTTCATTTCGCGCAGATGGGACAGCTCATGGATCACCACATAGTCGATCACGTCGAGCGCGAAGAACACCAGTCGCCAGTTCAGCCGGATATTCCCGGTACTTGAGCAACTGCCCCATCGGGTGGTCGCGGACGACAGCGCTAGCGCATTGAAGCGCACGCCGACAAGCGGAGCATAAACGTCCAGGCGCTCGGCAAAGCAGCGCCGCGCGTGGGTTTGTAGCCAGCGTTTGAGCAATGCGCCGATCTGAGCGGCTTCGGCGCTGTTGAGGACGTTCAACGTCAATGTCTGCGCATCGGCATCGTAATGGACGGCGGCAATGCCGCGTTTCACGACCGTGGACGAGCGTATCAGACGCAGCGTGACCATGCTGCCGCAGAGCGGGATTTGCGCGCCATCCTGCCAATCCGTCGGCGTATCGCTGTCGCTCAGCGGTTCGTCGCGGTCGAGCCATTCCTCCAGCTTCGAAAAGATCCATCGCTGCTTTTCCGCAATGGCGCTTTCGATCGCGATCAGCGACAATCGCATTGGCGCGGTGATCGTCAGACCGGTGCGGCTGATGACGAACCCGATCGTCCGCCGCGACGAGCGCTTGAGCCGATAACTCAGCAGCCGACCGCCGATCTGCAGCGTGCGCAGGCGGCTGTCGTCGAGCAAGGCGGTAGGGCGTAGGGCGCGCATCGGGCCATCCGTGAGCCGGTGAAAAAACGTTCTAAACGTACGCGTCGGGATCGATCCGGCGCATTTCTGCTTCGATCCATTCAGCAACGCGGGTATTGACCGTGTCCGCGTCCAGGCCGGCCGTCTCGATCAACGGGCCGATCGACACCGTGATCAGGCCGGGGCGCTTGATCAACGCATTGCGGGGCCAAACCCGCCCGGCATTGTGTGCGATCGGTACGACCGGGGCGCCGGTGGCGATCGCAAAACGGGCACCGCCGGACTTGTACACGCCATCGACGCCGGTTGGTGTACGCGTGCCTTCCGGAAACATGATGACCCAGGAGCCGTCGGCGAGGCGCTCGCGTCCCTGCCGAATGACCGACACAAATGCCCGGGAACCCTTTTTTCGGTCGATATGAATCATTTTCAGCATGCCCAATGCCCAGCCGAAAAACGGCACCAGCAGCAACTCGCGTTTGAAAACGAAGCAGAGCGGCTTGGGCAGCAGCGCCGGCAACGCGACCGTTTCCCACGCGGATTGATGCTTCGACAGCACCACAACAGGGCTGTCCGGCAGGTTTTCTGCCCCGACGATCCGGTAACGAATGCCGCACAACCATCGTGCCGCCACCACGATACTGCGGCACCAACCCGACACCATCCAATAGCGTCGGTGCGCATTCATGAACGGGAACGCGATGAAGCAGGCAATCGCGTACGGCGGCGTATAGACGATCATGAACAGCAACAACAACAACGAACGAAGCAAACGCATGAGTGTCCTTACTTTAATCCGCGCGACGATTCACGATGGTATCGTCGCGCGTCGCGGCACGTTTTGATCCGCACGGTCGTTCATGCCTAATCCGCGTGTCGCGCGAGGAAGTCGAACGCGAACTCGCGCAGATCATCGTGAATGGCCGTACCGTTCGGCAGTCCGCCGGCGGCCAGCGTCTTCTCGCCTTTGCCGCTACGCACCAGATGCGGTTCGAACCCGACCGCTACGCCGGCTTGCAGATCTCGTAGCGAATCGCCCACGATCGGCACCGCGCCCGGACCGACGATATCGTAGCGTTCGACGATTTGCTCCATCATGCCCGGCAGCGGTTTGCGGCACTGGCACTGATCCTGATTCGTATGCGGGCAAAAGAACACCGCCTCGATGCGCGCCCCGGCTGCCGATGCGGCGCGGTGCATCTTCGCATGGATCTCGTTCAGCATGGCCGTATCGAACAGGCCGCGACCGATGCCGGATTGATTCGTGGCGACCACCACACGAAAGCCGGCGCGGTTGAGCCGCGCAATGGCTTCCATGCTCCCTGGAATCGGCTGCCATTCGTCCGGCGATTTGATGAAAGACGCCGAATCGAAATTGATGACGCCGTCGCGGTCAAGGACCACGAGCTTGCGTGGATTGCTTGTAGATCCATGTCCAGGCATCGTTAGCTCGCCAGTTTGGAGATATCGGCAACGGCATTCATCAGGCGATGTAGTACGGCCAGCAGTGCGAGACGATTGGCCCGCAAAGCCGGATCTTCCGCATTCACCATCACGTCGTTGAAGAACGCATCAACGCTGCCGCGCAATCCGGCCAACGCCGACAACGCTTCAGTGTAACGGCCCGCGTCCGCATGCGCCTCGGCAATCGGCGCTACGCGTTGCAGATCGGCATACAGCGCTTGTTCCGCGGCTTCGACCAAGTGTGCCGGGTCGACTGTCGCATCGGCAGCGCCGGTGCTGGTGCCGATTGGCGTCTCGGATTTCTTCAAAATGTTGCCGATGCGCTTGTTCGCTGCCGCCAACGCGGCCGACTCGGGCAGCGTCGAGAACGCGCGCACCGCTTCCAGACGGCCGACGATATCGTCCAGGCGCGTGGGGCTACGCGAAACCACCGCTTCGATCTCGTTGGCCGAGAATCCGCGTTCGCGCAGCAGCGAGCGCAGCCGATCGAGGAAGAACGCATATAGCGGCTCGACCGGATCGGTGACGGTGGTCATCGTCGCGAACTGCGCATAAGCGATCTGCAGCAGTTCCTTCAAATCCAGCGGCAACGCCTTTTCCAGCAGGATGCGCAATACGCCCAGCGCGTGGCGGCGCAACGCGAACGGGTCTTTTTCACCGGTGGGTGCCAAGCCGATACCCCAGATACCGACCAGCGTTTCGAGCTTGTCCGCGAGCGCGACGATCGTGCCGGTGACTGTGGTCGGCAACGTATCGCCGGAGAACCGCGGCTGATAATGCTCCGAACACGCGAGCGCAACGTCGTCGGCTTCGCCGTCGTGGCGCGCGTAGTAAGTGCCCATCGTGCCTTGCAATTCCGGAAATTCGCCGACCATATCGGTCGGTAGATCCGCCTTTGCGAGGAACGCGCCACGGGCCGCCAGCGTGACATCCGCACCGATGCGCGGCGCGATACCTTCGGCGATCGCGACCAGACGCCCGGTGCGCTGCCGTTGCGAACCCAGCTTGTTGTGATACACGACCGAATCCAGTTGCGCGACGCGATCGGCCAGCGGTTTCTTCTTGTCCTGTTGGAAGAAGAAGCGGGCATCGGCAAGGCGCGGACGGATCACGCGTTCATTGCCTTCGATGATGTCGGCGGGCGTCGGCGTATCGATATTCGAGACGAGCAGGAAGCGCGGGCGCAGGCGGTCGGCCGAGTCGGTCAGCGCGAAGTACTTCTGGTTGGTCTGCATCGTCAGGATCAGACACTCCTGCGGCACTTCGAGAAACGCTTCATCGAAGGTGCACGCATACACCTTCGGCCACTCGACCAGCGCGCTGACTTCGTCGATCAGGCTTTCCGGCATGATCACGCGGTCTTCGCCTGCGGCGTCGAGCAACTGCTTTTCGATCGATGCGCGGCGGGCGGGCTGGCTGGCCACTACGCGACCTTCGGTTTCGAGCGTGCCGGCATAGGTGTCGGCGGATGACAACGCGATTTCGCCGGACGACATGAAACGATGACCGAGCGTATGACGCCCGGCAGGCAGACCGAAGGCGGACACCGGTACGATCGCCTCGCCATGCAGCACCGACAAGCGGTGCACCGGGCGCGCGAAGTTGATCGTCTGCACCGCGCTGCCGGTTTTGTAGCGCTGATAGCTCATCATCTTCGGCACCGGCAGCTTCGCCAGTGTCTCGGCCAATGCGACTTGCAGCGCGTCTTCCAGCGGTTGGCCGGGCGATGTATAGCTCAGAAAGAATGCGTCGGCCTTACCGTCCGGTGCGCGTTCGAGTTCATCGATGCTGATATCGGGGAAACCGAGCGCAGCCAGTTTTTTCGCCAGCGGGGCGGTAGCTTGGCCGTTCGCATCCAGCGCGACGCTGACCGGCAGGACCTTTTGCCGGACCTTTTTCTCCGGGGCGAGCGCGTGAACGCGCTGAATCGTCACCGCGAGACGGCGCGGCGTCGCATAGGCTTCGAACTGGAGGGCGCCGTCGATCAAATCCGCGGCGGCGAGGCGACTGGCGATGCCGTCGGCGAACGCGTCGCCCAG
>CAWUJR010000152.1:0-8118 GCA_963922375.1 uncultured Robbsia sp. | reverse complement strand
GGGAAGCCTTGCCTTGCGCACGTATCTCGGCACGCATCCCCCCGCGCCGCGCCGCATGCAAGCGCCGCTCGACAGCCAACATCAGCACCGCATGCAGCGCAGCGATCGTCAGCAAACCGTACGCGACGTTCGCGATCAGAAAATGCACCTTGAACAGCGGGTCGGCCGCATAGCTCAGCACCCGCACGCCGCCGAATATGGCCGGCATCAGGCTTCCGAAGCAGGCCAGCGGCAACACGAGCACGCCGAGTCCTTCGAGCGGGAAGAAATAGCTTTCGACCAGGAAAATACCGGCGCCCAGCCACAACATCGCCGACAACGAGTAGGCGAAACCGAATACCATACTGTCGGCGGGGAAAATGGTCTGGTGCAACAGCACACCGTGCGCAATTAATGCGACAAGCAGTAGCATGCGGGAAGCCGGTAACGGCACCCCCGCGCGCTCGACGGCCAGCGATGGCCGTAGCGGCGGAGACGACTGCGGTGTCGGCTGCAACCCATCGGCGAAAGCTGACTCGAACGCCGGCTGACGCCGATAGGCGCGCCAAGCGGCGAGCGAAAGCCCGCCATAAAGAAGTGCCGTGACCGCGTACAGTACAATTATCATATTCGAAGTTTACACCACGGCCGGAATACATTCGAGACGTCGCGACGCCATTTGGCGACCCGGCGGTAAGAATGGTCTCAGATCCGCCGGATACCTGCCTCTCGTGACTCTGCAGACATGCTCGACAATTTAACTCAACGAATGGCGCGCGTCGTCAAGACGCTGCGCGGCGAAGCCCGGCTGACCGAGGCCAACACCCAGGAAATGCTGCGAGAGGTCCGTCTCGCGTTACTGGAGGCCGACGTCGCATTGCCGGTCGTACGCGAATTCGTCGCCAAGGTGAAAGAAAAAGCCTTGGGCGAAGAAGTGGTCGGCAGCCTGTCGCCGGGCCAGGCCCTGGTCGCCGTGGTGCAACGCGAGCTGACCGCGGTGATCGGCGGCGATTATGAGGGCAAAGCCGCCGAACTGAATCTCGCGGTCACGCCACCGGCCATTATCCTGATGGCCGGCCTGCAAGGTGCCGGTAAAACGACGACGGTCGGTAAGCTCGCGAAGTTGCTGCGCGAGAAGCACAAGAAGAAGGTCCTCACCGTCTCTGCCGACGTTTACCGTCCCGCCGCGATTGCGCAGTTGCAAACCGTCACCGAGCAGGTCGGTGCCGACTTCTTCCCGTCGACACCGGACCAAAAGCCGGTCGACATCGCCCGTGCGGCGCTGGATTGGGCGAAGCGCCACTATCATGACGTGCTGATCGTCGACACCGCCGGTCGACTGGGCATCGATGAGGCGATGATGAACGAAATCCGCGCATTGCACGCGGCGATCAATCCGGCGGAAACGCTGTTTGTCGTCGACGCGATGCTCGGGCAGGATGCGATCAATACCGCGAAGGCCTTCAACGATGCGTTGCCGCTGACCGGTGTCGTGCTGACCAAGCTCGATGGCGACTCACGCGGCGGTGCCGCATTGTCGGTGCGCCATGTGACCGGACGGCCGATCAAGTTCGTCGGTGTCGGCGAAAAGCTCGATGGGCTCGAAGTATTCCACCCGGACCGGATGGCCAGCCGGATTCTGGGCATGGGCGATATCCTGGCGTTGGTCGAGGATGCGCAACGCGGCGTCGATGTCAAAGCCGCGCAAAAGCTTGCCGACAAGGTGAAGAAAGGCGGCGACTTCGACCTGAACGATTTTCGGGCGCAGTTGACGCAGATGAAGAGCATGGGCGGCCTGTCGACGCTGATCGACAAGTTGCCGGCGCAGTTCCAGGCGGCCGCCGGCCAAGCCGATATGGGCCAGGCCGAAAAGCAGATGCGCCGGATGGAAGGCATCATCAACTCGATGACGCCGACGGAACGCGCAAAGCCGGATCTGATCAAGGCGAGCCGCAAGCGCCGGATCGCGATCGGCGCAGGCGTCCAGGTGCAGGAAGTCAATCGGATGCTCGCGCAGTACGATCAGATGCGCGGCATGATGAAGAAACTGAAGGGCGGTAATCTGGCGAAGATGATGCGGGGCATGAAAGGCATGTTGCCGGGCATGCGCTAAGTAGATGCCGACAAACGTGGGCACGCCCCCTGCGGCGTGCGACGGGTGTGTGGAGGGTGCGCCGTCACGTGCCACCGTCTGATTTTCTTTTTTCCTCTCAGCTCAATTGGCCATGAATCGCGAAGAAGCGCTGGACATTTTCAAACAGTCCGAGGAAATCGTCTCGGCCCAGGCCGTCACGGCCTCGATCGATCGGATGGCGAAAGACATCGGCACCGCGATCGGCGACACGTTTCCGCTGCTGCTCTCGGTGATGGGCGGCGCGGCGGTGTTCACCGGCATGCTGCTGCCGAAGCTCGATTTTCCGCTGGAATTCGACTATATCCATCTGACCCGATATCGCAATACGACCCAGGGCGGCGAGATGCAATGGCGGGTCGCACCCGCTGAATCGGTCAAAGACCGCGTTGTTCTGGTGCTCGACGACATTCTGGACGAAGGCGAAACGATGGCCGCGATCCGCGATCGGATTCTGGGCATGGGTGCGACCCGTTTCCTGAGCGCGGTGCTCTGCGAGAAACAGATCAATCAAAGCAAACCGCTGAAGCCGGATTTTTGCGGCTTCGAGGTGCCGGACCGCTACGTATTCGGCTGCGGGATGGATGCGAAGGGCTATTGGCGTAATTTGCCGACGATTCGCGCGTTGGCATAGCGGATCGGATCAGCGCCCATCAGCAGCGCGATCACTTGCTCGCGCTCGTCACAGCCTCGATACGCAGCCGTGATTAACCGCGGCATTCGCCTACCGCGGCGCGCGTCAATGCAGCACTTTTTAAGAGCGTGCACCCGATCTTTTTCCGACACTTCTCCTGCGTTCACAGGAGAAAGTGATGGAAGAACCGACCGCCGGCATCGCACCTCACCTCGGTGCGCCCTCGCGCATGCGCGAAAGTACCGCACACCCGATACCGCCATCGTCGACGAACGACCCGCGCCTGGCATCGAACGTTCAATCCGTGGCACAGGCACCCACCGCACCATTCACGCAGACCGTATCGGTAGCGCCCCACGAGTGGAACACCTGGCAATCCAGAAAAGCGTTCTCCGAGCATCTGGCGTTTGTCAGGGCCATCGTCGAAGTCGCCCCATCGGACGCAGTCGAACGCCATCTTGCGACGACTGCGCCCCCCGACTTCGAAGCGCGCCGCGATCGCCTCCTTGCTTTCATGTCCACAAGCGTGCGCGCCGATGACGCAAAGCGGGCATGGATCATCACGCGCTACTTCACCGACGGTAGCTGTTCGAAGCCCATGCTCTCAAGAGAAACCGCCGACATGCCGAGCAAGGTCAAGGCATGGGTGGAGGGTTCGGAGTATTACCAGACGCTGCAGGCGCAAAGCGGCGGTCTCCACGCCAGTCACCAATACCTTCGCACCCTGATTGGCCGAAGCGTCCACCGGCGTATCGGGGCGCCGGTTCGGAACTTTGTGCACGGCTCCTCGATCGACCTGGACGCAGCACGTATTTTGTCCGATCGGATCGATCTGACCATCGGCGAAGCCGTCACGCATACGCGTCAGCAGGCAGCGATTTCGCCTCATGCATCCTATTCGACCATGTTGTCCTCTTTCGCGCCGTTGCAGATACGAATAGCGAGCCAGACCGCGCGACGAGAACGCGCGGTGCAGACGGAAAAAATGGCAGTCATCGTTGCATGGGATCGGTATAGGCACGTCCTCGAAGCAACATTACATCACCCGCTTCCGGAATCGGCGAACCACTTCGAGCCCGATGTCGACAATTTCATCAGGTCATGTGTGATACAGGCCGAGACGGCTTGGCGCGAAGCGGGTAGAGACACACACGCCGTTTCACCCGAGGAGGCGGCGCTGGAAATGTTTACCGATACCCAATACGTCCTTGATCCCCACGCCTCGGCGACATCGATCGCGAAGCGACTGACGTGGGAGAACGGCCGTGTCGGAATATCCGATGGCACCGTCCAGTGGCTTCTGAGCAGAGGACCCAACTATCGACGATTAGTCGATCACGGCCGTTACGGACGATCCGACATTGCCCAACGACGCGAGGCCGCCTACTGGGAGGCGATGTGGTCGCTCCAGGCCGCCGGCCCGCATGTGAAGTGCCCGGCGCACATTGCAGGGCGCATCTTCCGCGCGTGCGAAAAGGTGTTCGGAACGTCGGGGGACAGTCCCTACCCTCCCCCTGAGCGGGACGGCCCCTCGGCAAGTACCAGCCAAACGCAGTGATACCGACCTGGACCGGCCATCAGACGGCGAGCGCGTCGCGTATTTTTTTGATAACCGTCACCCCCGCGTCCGCGACCGGCAACAACGCCGCTTCCGCATCGCGACGCCCCTGATACTCGACCTTTCCCTCCTTCAGGCCCCGGTCACCGATCACCAGACGGTGCGGCACACCGATCAGTTCCCAGTCGGCAAACATGACGCCCGGGCGCTCGCCGCGGTCGTCCAGAATCACATCGATTCCAGCCGCCTTCAGCTCGGCATACAGACGATCCGCTTCCGCGCGCACGCTTTCGCTGCGCTCATAGCCCATCGGGCACAGCACCACTTCAAACGGCGCAATCGATTCCGGCCAGATGATCCCGCGCGCATCGTAGTTCTGCTCGATCGCCGCACCCAGAATCCGCGTCACGCCGATGCCGTAACACCCCATCCACATCGGTTGTGGCTTACCGGCTTCGTCGAGGCAATTCGCATTCAATGCTTCCGAATACTTGGTGCCCAACTGAAACACATGACCGACCTCGATACCGCGGCACAGTTCGAGCACGCCCTTGCCGTCCGGCGACGGATCGCCGGCCACGACATTGCGCAGATCCGCCACTTCCGGTTCCGGCAAATCCCGGCCCCAGTTCACGCCGGTAAAGTGGTAATCGACCTCATTCGCGCCGCAGACGAAATCGCTCATCAGCGCGACGGTCCGATCGACCACCAGCTTAATCGGCTTACGCGCGTTGATCGGACCCAGATAGCCAGGCGGCGTGCCGAATGTCTCGATGATCTCCGCCTCGGTGGCAAAGCGCGCACCGGCCAGACCGGGCACCTTGTCTTTCTTGATGTCGTTCATCGAGTGGTCGCCGCGCAGCAATAGCATCCAGATCGTCGCCTCTGCCTGCCCACCCGCCGCTGCCGCCGCGCCGTCGGTTGCCGGCTGCGGATCGACCGCCAATACGATCGACTTGATCGTCCGCTCGAGCGGGATGCCCAATTGCTCGGCCACCGCCTCGCATTTCGCACGACCCGGCGTCGCGGTCTTCGTCATCGCCTCAGCCGGTGCCGCGCGCGCCTTCAACGCCGGCAACGCCTCCGCTGCCTCCACGTTTGCCGCAAATTCGGACGTCGGGCAGAACGCGATCGCATCTTCGCCGGTATCGGCAATGACGTGAAACTCGTGCGAACCCACACCGCCGATCGAGCCGTTATCGGCCTCGACTGCGCGGAAATTCAGTCCCAAACGCGTGAAAATACGCACGTATGCGTCATACATCGTCTGATACGACACTTTCAGCCCGGCGCTGTCACGATCGAACGAATAGGCATCCTTCATGATGAATTCACGACCACGCATCACGCCGAAACGCGGGCGAATTTCGTCGCGAAACTTCGTTTGAACCTGATAAAAATTCACCGGTAATTGACGATAGCTGCGAATTTCCTTGCGCGCGACATCGGTAATCACCTCCTCATGGGTCGGCCCGATCACGAAATCGCGCTGATGGCGATCCTTGAAGCGCAGCAGCTCCGGCCCGTATTGCTCCCACCGGCCCGATTCCTGCCAGAGCTCGGCCGGTTGCACGGCCGGAAGCAGCACCTCCAGCGCGCCCGCCGCGTCCATTTCCTCGCGAACGATTTTTTCGACCTTGCGGATCGAGCGCAGGCCGACCGGCAGATAGTCGTAGATTCCGCCGGCAACCCGGCGAATCATGCCTGCACGCATCATCAACTGGTGGCTGACGATTTCGGCGTCGGCGGGAGCCTCTTTGAGAGTACCGATAAAAAAACGCGAGGCTTTCATTCCATGAGTTCCGAAAAAACGCGACGCCTGCGGCCTCGTCCGCCGTTACCGGAAACCGGCGTGGGCAAGCGGGGTATCAAGCGTGCATATATCTGTTTATAATCAAAGCAATTTTAAAGGATTCGAAGGTGGTTGTATGCTGGATCGTGAAGGCTTTCGCCCGAACGTCGGCATCGTGCTGCTGAACGCGCGCAACGAGGTGTTTTGGGGCAAGCGCTTGCGCGAGCATTCCTGGCAGTTTCCGCAAGGCGGGATCAAGTTTGGAGAGACGCCCGTCCAGGCAATGTATCGGGAGTTGCACGAAGAAGTCGGCTTAAAGCCGGAGCATGTCAGGGTCATTGGCAGGACGCGCGACTGGCTGCGCTATGAGGTCCCTGACAAGTTTATCCGGCGCGAAGTGCGCGGCCATTATCGTGGCCAGAAACAGATATGGTTCCTGCTCCGGATGGTCGGACGGGACTGCGATATCTGTCTTCGCGCGACGACGCATCCCGAGTTCGATGCCTGGCGCTGGAACAGCTATTGGGTGCCGCTCGACGCGGTGATCGAGTTCAAGCGAGATGTGTATCAACTCGCTTTGACCGAGTTATCGCGCTTCGTGCGTCGCGCTCAGTCCAAAACCGACGCTGATGGCGCAGGCGAGACGACTGACGTCACCGAGGTCACTGAGGTCACCCGCACACATGTGTTGGTGACGCACAGTACCATGCTTACGCTATCGACCCACGCACCGGACCCAGCGGACGACTGTCCGCAGCGGGGACCCGAGGTGTTGGGGCCGATCGCTCATAAATAAAGGAAAGACTCAGCGTGATTTCAATGAAGTGGCCTCGCGCCTCGATCGTCGGCGCGATGGCCGTGCTTGCCCTGGCCGGAAGCATCGGCACGACCGCCGTCCACGCGGCATCCGATCCGAACTCCGCCACCGACGATAGCGACGGCGGCGTCAACCTCGCGGACTTACCGGACCTATTGCTGGGTCGGACATCGAAATGGAAGGAAGGCCCGTTGGCCGGCTTCCCCGCGCTGCCGAGCGATCGCAACCTGATCCCGTTCAGCCTCGATCATCCGACAGACCTGAAATTCCAGATCGATAGCCAATCGATCACGGTCAGCAATGACGGTGTCGTGCGCTACACGGTGGTCATCGACACACCGTCCGGCACGCGGAACACCCGCTACGAAGGCATTCACTGCGCGAGTTACCGTTGGCGTCTGTATTCGGGAACGAATTCGGACGGTACCACATGGGATAACGCGTCGACGCCGTGGACACTGATCGAAGGTCCCGGCCCGAACGACTATCACGCGACGTTGGCGACCAACTACTTCTGTGACAACAAAGCGCCGGTGCCGAAAGTCAAAACGATCGTCGAGATGATCCGCTACGGTCGCTCGTTGCAGCAAGCGAACTATCGCTGAACGGGTTGACCGGTCGCCTGCCCGCGCGTGTTGGCGCGGGAATCGGTCGCACGCGCGTCACACCGCGCGAGCGGCACGGTCTTCTCACCGATCGGAGGAGCTCCGCCGATCGGCGTGCTTGCCGACGCTTAGACGATCACCAGATTGTCGCGATGAATCAACTCCGGCTCGAGCATATAACCGAGGATCGACTCTATTTCCTGACTCGAATGGCGCAAGATCCGTTGCGCCTCGGTGCTGCCGTAATGAGTGATGCCCCGCGCCAGCTCCTTGCCGTCTTGATCGAGGCAGGCGATGACTTCGCCACGCGTGAACGTACCTTGCACCGATACCACCCCGATAGGCAGCAAACTCTTGCCTTCGTCGATCAATTTTCGGCGCGCACCGGCATCGATCACCACATGACCGCGCAACTGCAAATGATCCGCCATCCATTGCTTGCGGGCCGCCATCCGCGCGGTACGCGCAATCAACTGCGTTCCCACTGCCTCGCCCCGTGCCAAGCGTAGCAACACATTCGGTTCCCGACCGCTGGCAATCACCGTCGCCGCGCCGCTGTGTGCTGCGCGCTTCGCCGCCAGGATCTTTGTGAGCATGCCGCC
>CAWUJR010000151.1:0-8185 GCA_963922375.1 uncultured Robbsia sp. | reverse complement strand
CCGGACAACCGGCAGCCCTTGTCGCCGGTGGTCGTCTGGTAACCCAGCGGCAGGCGGACGATATCGTCGTGCACAGCTGCCAGGCGTGCGACGCGCTCGATCGCTTCGGGCGAGGCATCCGGGCGCACCAGCGCGATGTTCTCAGCGACGGTCGCGGAGAACAGAAACGGTTCCTGCGCGACCCAACTGATGATGCCGCGCAAGGTTTGCAGACGGTATTCATCGATATCGATCTCGTTCCATCGAATGTGACCGGACTGCAGCGGATATTGACGCAACAGCAGACGCAGCAGCGTCGATTTGCCGGCACCGGTCGGACCGACGAGTCCGAGCGTCTGACCGACCGGAAGATCGAACGAAATGTCTTGCACGGCGGGTTTATCCTGCTGTGGGTAGTGGAAGCCCACCTGCTCGAAACGCAGCCTATCCGGATGGATCGTGTCGCGGGTGCCATGGTCGTCGACGGTGGGCGCTTCGCTCAACATGGGATCAAGTCGTCCCCATGCGGCGCGTCCCCGTTCGAGCAGCGACAATACCCAGCCCGCAGCGAACATCGGCCAGATCAATTGGCCGAGATACATACTGAAGCTGGTCAAGCCGCCGATCGATAAGCGTGCATGCCAGACCAGCCAGCCGCCATAGCCTAGCGCGATGATCGAAGAGGCGGTCAATGCGATGCCTACCAACGGCGAGAACGCTGCCTCCCATCGCTGGGCTTCCACACTGCTATCCGCCGCATCGCTCGCGAGACGGGACAGCTCGTCGCCGTTTCGAGCTTGCAGTCCGAGCGCTTTCACCGTGCGGATGCCACTCAGCGTCTGTTGTACATGGTCGTTGAGCTTGCTGAAGCGACCGAGCGAATCGTGCCATGCGTGATGGATGTGCTCCGAAATACGCCAGAAGCCATAGGCCATGAACGGGAACGGCAGCAGGGCGGCCAATGCGAGCCGCCAGTCGATGCCGGCGGTCATCATGGCAACCACCAGGATCAACGTGACCGTACCGTCGAAGCCTGCCAGCATCGCTTCGCCGGCGGCCATTTCGACGGCGTCGATGTCGTTGGTCGCACGCGCCATCAGGTCGCCGGTGCGTTTGCCATGGAAGAAGCCGGGACCCTGCGCCGCTAGCGCCTCATAGAGGCGGTTGCGCAACGTCGTGCCGAGTTGATAGGCAGCCGCATACAACTGCAGTCGCCAGCCGACGCGCAGGAAGTAGATCGCGATGCCCATCGCGAGCAGCGCGGCGATTTCGCGTAACAGGCGCGCACCGCCAAGTTGATGCGCAACCAGTTGATCGATGATGTGGCCGACCGTGCGTGGGATCAACACGCTCAACACGGAAATGGCCAACAGCATGCCGGCTGACAGCAGGTACGGACGCCACTGCTGGCGCACAAATGTCGCCAACAGGCGGGTGAGGGTCATGGGTGTTTCCGGGGTGACGGCGTTGGCATTTTAACGGTTCCGCGGAGAGGCTGTGAGGATCTCTCGCATCTTGCGGGAGAAGTCAAAAATTCTTCACAAGCGAGGGTGAGAGGCGTGCGGACGATTCATTTTCACATTCTTTGATAGTTGGTTCTATTTTAGCGCGTCGATAGGCCAATTTTTTAACGCTATGTGATATGTCGGGCCGACCGCCTGGCGTATCGTGTTTGCCGCAGTGAGGAGCGTTGGTTCCCAATTTAAAATTAAATGCAAGAGTTGCTATGCCATTGTTAGACAGAAACAAAATATATTCGAGGTATATTTTTAACGCTCAGGCAAGAGAGCAGGCCTTGCAGCGATATGATGAGTCGATTAACCGAAGAGCGTCGCTCGTTTCATCAATGTCGGACTTTTCGAATCATATTGAAAAGGCGGTAAATGGTATTCGTGAACAGCGCAGCGAGAACATGTCGCTGAGACACTCCCGTGGATCCCTGCGGACGTCTTCTCAGAGATCTTTGTTGAGCTTGGCGAGTCATTTGTCACGCGGGTCTTCCCGGAAATCCACATCGGTGTATTCTCAAAAAACTTTGTCGGAACTAACAAGGGAAATCGGACTAACCCATGCGGAGAAAATTAAACGAAATCTTAAGCAATTGTCTATTCTTATGAAAGACGGCGCTAAAGTCGTGGAGCAAGTGGAGCGCAGATATTTCAACGATGACCTCTTGAGTACAGGATGGCAAAAAATAGGCGGGGATTTATGTAAGGGTGCCGATGAAGTCGCTGGTCTGGTGAACGATATGCAAGTGTGGAACGTCCCGGATAAGAACGTAAAAAAATTGATTGAGACGATGAAAGGAATGCATGTCAATTTGAAGTCTCTAGAGGACCAGTTAGGGACAGTGACATTTGATTATTGGAAGGGGAATATTGCGAATTTATTAGGCTATGTCGCAGCGGGCGCGGTGCCAATCACGCCTCTAATAAGTTCTTTTTTTTCCTCGGAAGGCGACGACCAAGGGCAGGCGTTGAGTAGGATAGCCGAACCGAATGAACCGACGAGCGACGAGGTGCCGGTCGGACTGATTGCAGGGCAGGGGATGGTCATTCTGGCAACTATGGCAACCTTTTTAGCGCATCTGTATGCCAAATCTGTGGATTCCAAAGAGAGGAAGCAGTTTGTGGCATTTCAAACGGACATCCAATCGTTAGTAGACGATTTTTCAGAGCATGTAAATCGATTGAAAAAGCTGATCGATGAGGAAGGCCGCGGTAAAGCGGATGTTGAGTTCGACAAGATTTTCAATGCAGGCGATCTTTTTTTCTATGAGTTATCATTGGAAAATTTTGGTGCGGCTATGACGGTGTGTGTTAGTAATCTGATTAAGACAATTTCTTCAATGAAAGTTCGTGTAAATGAAGATTGTCCAGTAATGTCGATGGCACCCGGTTTTCGGAATGATGATATTGATAAGTATCTGGCGGTGGCCGAAAAATCTCGCGGTCTTTTTTCGAAAATAGACAGAGATTATCTTAGTCGAGAGATTAATAGGGATTGGATCTGGTCTGCGACGTTCAAATTTACGATCGCCGTAGAGGTTCTAAATCTAATCGTCACGTCACCTGAGGGGCAGTGGTCGGATGACGCCGTGCATGACGCTTTGAAAATTTTTAAAACAAAATCGACCGAAGCCAAAGACATGCTCTCCGCAATTACGCATCATGAGAGGCCTATGTTCATCCATGAAGTCGTAGCATTTGCAAAGCAATATGGCGTGTTCGCGGTAGTGTTGGTCGGCGGTATCCTGGGAATGATAACAACTGGAGATGACGAAAAGTTTAGAGAATATTCCAAGATAAATAGTCGTGTGATACAAGGTTTTATTGCGATTGTCACTGCCGCAGCACTAATCCGTGACTACATTCGCGGTCGTTTGCCTCAGCAGGTGCAGGACGTTAAGTTCAACTTGCAAGCAGTGTGCCGGATGCTGGCAGGAGACGCGCTTCCACATTGGGAACGCCTTGCAGAACCGCTACCCAGCCAGGATCGCGTCACGCCGCAGCTTGCCGTGCGGGCCACGGATGGCGCGCAGACTCCCGAGCAGGCGGGGGAGACTTGCGTGGCCATTGAAGTCGAGGCAATTGAATCGCGGGAGGGGAAGCCGGTGAGTCGTGCGTCTACGCCGCCGACTACGTCGGCCGGAAGTTTCTCGGCGGCCCTATTTTCGCAAACGCAGTCCACTATGGGGGAGGCTGAGTCGGTGAAAGCGTTGGCCACGGCCCAGCAAACGCACATGAGTGGGGACATTGGGGCGTACGACGCTAATTCGACGACATCCGATCAGAGCGTGGCGGACGTTGCTGACGCAAACAAGCGCGTCGACGAGTTCGTCGGGGCGCCCCCGCTGTCGCCGCTTCCGCGGGTGAGCCGGCGCAGTTCTGCACCCTACAACGCGATGCCGTCGGTGAGGCGGTTTGGACGACGTGTAAGCAACGCCTTGTAAACTAACGAAGGCTTGACGCGTGCGAGCGAGGTCGGACAGTCGGCCCCGGTATCCGCAATCCGTAGGCGCATCGGTGTCCGACCTCACATTGGCCGGCTGGCGACGCGACTCAAGCTTTCGGGCGCGTTATTCACCGTGTCGCGTCGCGTTCTCGGGACGACGTTATTCCGCCTTCATCGCCCTGATCGCCGACGCTGCATCCGGGTTCAGATTCTGGTGGTCCAGATTCAGCTCGAACGCCACGCGCTGCGCTTTCTTGCCTTGATCGTAATCGGCATTCAGTTCGCTGATCCGGCGCTCGTACCAGTTCTCCACGCACGCGTCGTCGTGGCAATTGGTCTGACGCCATTTCCATTGCTGGTCGCGCGATGCTTCCAGCGAGGTCTTGTCCGGCGTCACCGACAGCGCCTGCTTCCAGGCCACAGCGAGCTTATCGTCGAGTTGCGACAGGTGCGGATTGTTGCAAACCTGATGTTCGGAATATGATGCGGCCTTCTTGCAGTCAAAGCTGGCCGCGTGGGCGCTGATGCTGACACTGCCGGCGAGCAGCAGAAGCGCTGAAGCTGCGCTGGCACCGAATGTGGCGCCGAGGCGGGCCAATGGGATCCGTTTCTGAGTAAAGCGTTGCACTTGGTGTCCTCTCTGTTCGAGCGTTACGACGATCGCGCTGCCGATGGTCGGCCGGCGCAAACCCATGATCGCGCGCACGTGGCCCAGTCGATTGCTCGATTACTGCCTGCGTTGCGCAATTCCTTACGAAAACTTTCTTTCAAAAGAGACAGACAACTCTCAACGCGTCGTTGAGCACGCGACTGCAAGCGACGCCATTGCGGGCCATAATGGTTTATCGGACCTGATCAGCAGCGACGCGGGCAACGGCCAAATGGTATGACGTCATGTCCTGCCTCGATGCCGACCGCCCGCGAACAGGGTCGCCAACTCGGAAGGAGCAATTAGATGACGCTTGGCTATGACAAACCGCTTTATATCCTCCCGTTCGACCATCGGGCTTCGTATATCAAGGGCATGTTTCAGCTTAAAGAACCGCTGACTGCCGAAGAATTCGACAAGGTTGTCGACAGTAAGCGGTTGATCTACGAAGGGTTTTTGCACGCAGTGAAAGATGGGGTGCCTAAAGCGGCAGCCGGGATCCTTGTCGACGAGAAATTCGGCACCGATATCCTCGACGATGCGACAACGCATGGTTATTTGACAGCGGTATCGACCGAAAAGAGCGGTTCCGACGAATTCGATTTTGAATACGGCGCAGACGGATTCGCCCAGCATTTGGAAAAGGTCAAACCCACTTTTGCAAAAGCGTTGGTGCGCTACAACCCGGAAGGCGATGCAGCGTTGAACCTGCGTCAGACCGCTCGCTTGAAACAGCTTTCGGACTACTGCATCGAGAAGAATCTGCCGTTCATGTTTGAGTTGCTCGTCCCAGCGACCGATGCGCAATTGGCAAAAGTGAATGGCGATAAGGACATTTACGACCTATCGGTCCGACCGGAGTTGATGCGTACGGCGATGAAAACGCTACAGAACGATGGTGTCGAACCGGCGATCTGGAAGATCGAGGGCGTCGACAAGCGAGAGGATGCCGAGTCGATTGTCGCGGTGGCACGTCGCGATGGGCGCGAGGACGTGGGATGTATCGTGCTGGGACGCGGCGCGGACGACGAGAAAGTGGGCGATTGGCTGAAAATCGCCGCGAGCGTGCCCGGCTTCATCGGATTCGCGGTCGGTCGGACCAGCTTTTGGGATGCGGTCGCAGGGTATGAAGCGAAGAAGTTCGATCGTGCGGCCGCGGTCGCCGATATCAGCAAGCGATACCGCCAGTGGGTGGACACGTTCGAAGCAGGACGTGCGTAGTGAGGCGCAGTCAGGCGTGGGTTGAGGCACTGTAGGGCGTCATCTCACGTGGGGCGACGGCGTAAAAACCTTGCCGCCAGGACGACAGTGCCTTCTTCACCCGTGCTCGCCGTCCGGTTTTTCCCAATATTCGAAAGGCTTTTCATAGCAATCGATATCGAGGTCGGCGACGCGCACCATCAAATTTTGCTGCACTTCTCTGACGGCGGCATTGTAGACGCTGGGTGCCAATTCTTTCGCAATGAAGCGCAGCAGCGCGTCGGCCTCCAGTCCCCCAAGAGGCCGATCCAGTTCGGTGTCGACATAGCGTTGCAGTGACGCAATCGCTTTTTCCTTGTCTTCCTTGTTGAATTCGATAGCCATGGCGTCGCCCGCGGTGCTGCTCAGATCGACTGACACATTTCGACGCCCGGTACCGTACCGTCATGCAAGCGGCGGACAATCTTTGCCGGCACGCCTGCGACCGTGCAGTGCGCAGGGACCGGTGTCAGCACGACGCTGCCGGCCGCCACTTTCGCAAATCGACCGATCTGGATATTGCCGAGGACCTTGGCACCCGCACCGATCAATACGCCGTCGCCCACTTTCGGGTGACGATCACCGCACTCTTTGCCGGTACCACCCAATGTCACGCTCTGCAAAATGGACACATCATTGCCGACAACGGCCGTCTCACCGATGACGATGCCCGTCGCATGATCGAGCATCACGCCGTCCCCGATCACTGCAGCCGGATGAATATCGACGCCGAATCGGAGCGATCCATCACTCGCGAGCGCTAACGCCAAGCCAGCCCGCTGGCGATGCCAAAGGGCGTGGCATATCCGGTGCAACTGCAGCGCATGAAAACCTTTCTGGTTCAGTAGAACGTGCAACGGGGAAGGGGTGCCGGGATCCCGCCCGAAGACCGCACTGATGTCGCGCGTGCTCGCCGCCATGATGCCGCCGTCGTCCAGCTCTTCCCGAAACAGGTCGCAGAGTGCCGCCTCGGTGAGATCCGGGCCGCATAGGCGTGACGCCAACGTTGCGGCCAGCATGTCCGTGGGACGTTCCCAACGCAATACGCGTTGCGTGAGGCGCGCTGCCAACAGCGGCTCTTCGACTGCCAATCGGCGAGCGTCATCCCGAATCAAGGCCCAGACGCCGTCGCCGCCTGCATCGCTTCCGACATCGCTTTGGGCGTCGCCGGGCATATCGCTAGCGGCTTCGTGCAGCAGGGAGGCATTGAACGCCGGGTCGTTGAGGTCGATTGTGATATCCATATGCCTTATCCTCGCTTGCCAGACGCTCGGCGTCAATGATCACCCTTGCTTAGCGCGTGGTCACTTGATGCTGGTATTCCACCCCGTTCCGCCTGCTTCCACCGAAAGCGCGTGCGATATCCGCGTTCGCTAATCGTCGCATCGCGATTCATCCGCGCTGCGCAACCAGCGCCGACACTTGCTCGGCGGCTTTCAGCAACGGTGCCAGGAATGCTTCGATCATTTGTTCAGGGTTTGTACGCTGCGCATTGCCACTGATATTCATCGCGGCGATGACCCGTCCCTGGCGATTCCGGATCGGAGCGGACAACGAGATCAAACCTGCCTCCAGCTCTTGATCGACAATCGCCCAGCCTTGATGGCGAATGCGTGTCAGCTCAGCCTTCAATTCGTCGATGTCCACGCGTGTCTGAGGCGTGCGCCGATGCAAAGCGGACGCCGTCAATCGGGCGTCCAATTCGGCATCGTCGAGCGATGACAATAACATCCGCCCCATCGAGCTACAGTACGCTGGCAGACGACTACCGATCGATAAATTGATAGTCATGATCTTCTGCATCGGCACGCGTAGCACGTAGACGATCTCCGTGCCGTCGAGCACCGCTGCCGACGCGCTTTCATGGACGCTCGCCGATAGGTTCTCGAGCACAGGCTCCGCGAGATTCCAGAACGGCAGCGAGGTGAGATACGTGAACCCCAGTTCTAGAATCTTCGGCGTGAGTCGGAACAGACGCCCCTCGGCTTCCACGTAGCCCAGTGTGTGAAGGGTGAGCAAGATGCGCCGGGCACCGGCCCGCGTCAATCCGGTTGCCGTGGCGACGTCGCTCAGTGTTTGTGCCGGACGATCGGCGTTGAACGATCGGATTACGCTTAAACCCCTGGCGAACGATTGCACGAACGTGTCGCCCGGACGGTCGGCGAGGGCGTCACTCGTTAGCGCTGCGGCCGGTCTCGCGAGGCCTTTAGGGTGGGAAGCGGCAGGAGCGTCGGGAACGTCCGCGTTGTCGGCGGTTTCGGATACGGGCATGCGGTTCGATCTGGTTGCGTGAAGACGACGTGTCTGATGCGGTACAGACCAAGCGACGAAGCGACCGAGCGGCCGGTCTGTCGCGCAAGAGTA
>CAWUJR010000150.1:0-8194 GCA_963922375.1 uncultured Robbsia sp. | reverse complement strand
CGCGCTATCTGGCGGCGTGATGGCGCTGGCGTTACGCAATCAGTTGGCGAGTCTGGCACCGGGTCTGCGCGTCGAAGACCTCGCACAGCAGGGCATGGCCGCTATCCGGCAGATGTCGTCGACGCAGCAAGCCATGCTGACGGATGCCTACCGCGGTGCGATCGGTGCGAGCTTGTTGACCGGCGGCGTGATCATGCTCGTCGCATTTCTGTGCGTATTGCGACTCGCGCTGGCGAAGGGCAGCGCGCCCGAAGCCTAGCGAATCAGTCCCCCGGCCGACGGAACGCGTTATCGATCCAGCGATTCGCGCTGGCATTGTTTAGCTTGAAGTGGGCCTCGACTTTCACTTCCGCCAGTAAATCGCCAAGGTCGTCGTGGGCGCGCAGGAACGCATGCGGTTCGTACTCGTCCGGAATGATCTGCAGCGACACCTTGATCCGGCCTTCGTCACTATCGACGATCAGGCTCTTGTGCAGCATCGCATGCAACTGCTGCTCATGCCGACGCCTCACTTCGAAAGCCGTCTTGACCAGCACGGAGAACGCGTTCGCATCGAGCGGCTTCGGATTTTTCTTGTCGCGACCCATGGTCCATGGCCCTACCAGCGCGGGTTCGGGCTCCCCATCGAGCGTCATCGCCACAGCCCAGCCGTCGTCGTCTTCGTTCTTGATCACGCGTGCCGTCCAGCCGTCGTCCTGCCAGACGCGCGCCTCTTGGATAAGGTGATCCTCGTCTTCTTCGGCCTCGTCATCCGCATCCGCATTCATCGGGACCGCTTCCAATACCGTTTCGACCTCCGCTTTCGAGAGCACCGCGCCTTCGACACGCGTTGACAACGGGTCCGATGGCGCCTCCACCACCGGCGCTACAGCACCGACAGCGGTGAGCTCGGCAACCGCGACAGCCTCAGCCGCAATGGTCGATTTCATCACACCCTTTTTTGCCACAGCGGCCTTCACGGGCATGGTCACAGCCGTCATGGCGAGCGCTTCGATGGACGCGTTCGCTTCCCCTTTTTTGGCTGTCGCCTTCTTCGCCGCGACCTTCTTCGCGGCAACCTTTTTCGCCGCAGGCTTCGATACGGCGGGCCCCTTCGCAGCGGCGGTCTTGGCAGCGGGCTTCTTGATGGCTCGGGAAGATTCGGTCATGGCGCAATGTCTTGATGCTGGATACAGGGTGATGCCTCGGCAGAGCGACGACGCGACTGCGCGCAGCGATGAGCGCGCGAATGGACGTTTCCGCCTGCAGACAAACGAAACAAGACCCGCATTGTAGTCCGGCTTGTGGGTGTTGCCCTATTACGACGAATGGGCTCGCCCTAAAGTAACAGCAAGAACGGTCGTTAACATTGTTGTCATGTCGTCCGTTGCGCTCGTCAACGTCGCTTAACTGTGCTCTACGCGCCGCAAGATCAACGCGCGGGAGACCGTCGTGGGCAATCGCGTAACACTCGCCGCCCCGGGGCCCGCCCCGGCCCGTCTGTCGTCGCAATCTATTTTTCCTAATTATTCATGTCCAGCAGTTTCCGTCTACGCCAGATGAACGTCGGCACGCGCTTCGCGCTCCTCGCGTGCAGCGTGGCCGCCGTCATCATCTGTGGCTTCACGATCGCCGTCACGCATGAGGTCGGCATCCAATTAACCGATCAGGCAATGAGCCAGATCGACCATGACGACCAAGCCATCACCAAGACCGCCGGTCTATACGACAAGGCTGTCAGCGCAGAAGTGAGCCGCGCGATGACGCTGTTCCAGAGCTTCTTGCCCGGCGAGTACAGTCTGGACGAAGCGACCACGGTCGATATCGGCGGTACCGCCGCGCCGACGCTGAAGATTGGCGACCATTCGCTGGACCAGGATTTCTCGGTGCCGGATCAGTTTCTAGCGCGTAGCGGTGCGATTTCCACCGTGTTCGCACGCCGCGGCGAGGATTTTGTCCGCGTGACCACATCGCTGAAGAAGCAGGACGGTTCGCGGGCAATCGGCACGCTGCTCGACCGTGCCGGCCCGGCCTACGCGCTCATCTTGTCCAATCAGCCGTATATCGGTATCGCGGGCCTGTTCGGTAAGCAATACATTACGAAATACCGGCCCATTACGGACAGCAGCGGCCGCGTGATCGGCGCGCTGTTCGTCGGCGTGGATGTGACCGGCGAAGTCAACGCTTTGCAGCAGGACATCCGCGACATGTCGATTGGTGCGAATGGCTATTACTTCGTGATGGATGCATCGGCCGGCGCGAACCGTGGCAAGTTGCTGGTGCACCCGGGCGGTGTTGGCCAGATCGCCGACGAGCGCATCGCGCCGTTTTCGCAGATGCTGACGACGCAGAACGGCCATCTGTCGTTTGATGCACAAGAAAGTGGCAAGCTGGCCTTCTCGGATCCCAAAGTACATGACGGGGAAAAAGAGATCGTGTTCCGCACGCTGCCGGAATGGCACTGGGTCGTCGGCGGCATTGCGTATCGCGACGAACTGCTGGCCCAAGTCCACACCACGCGGAACTGGTTCCTGCTGGCCGGCGTGGTCGCGATTTGCGTGCTCATCGCGTTGCTGCTGGTCGCGGTACGCCGGATGATCGGGCAACCGCTGACCGAACTGACCAATATTTCGACGCAGATCGCGGCGGGTAATCTGTCGCTGCGCCTGTCCACCACCCGCGAAGACGACATCGGCAAACTGATGCAGGCCATCGACGGTACGGCCGCCGGTCTGGCAAAAATCGTCGCACAGGTGCGCAGCGCATCGGCGGATATGTCCCAGCAGACCGAACGCATTGCCAGCGGCAGTACCGATATCTCCGAGCGCGTGTCCAGCCAGGCCGCCAGCTTGGAGGAAACGGCTGCGAGCATGGAAGAAATGACGTCGATCGTGCGCCAGAACGCATCGAACACGACCCAGGCGGATTCGCTGGTGGCTTCCGCCTCGGACGCCGCGAAAGCCGGCGGCCACGCGGTCGAACGCGTGGTGTCGACCATGGCCGATATTGACGCCGCGTCAAAGAAAATCGGCGACATCACCGCGGTCATCGAAGGAATCGCCTTTCAGACCAATATCCTGGCGTTGAACGCGGCGGTCGAAGCCGCCCGGGCGGGCGAACACGGCAAGGGATTTGCGGTGGTCGCATCCGAAGTGCGGGCATTGGCGCATCGCAGCGCCGCCGCAGTAAAGGATATCGAAACGCTGATCGCCGAGTCGTCCGACAAGGTCAGCAGTGGCTATAAGCAGGCGGAAGACGCGAGCGCGACGATGGCCGCGATCGTGGCCCAGTTTGCGCAAGTCAATGCGATCATCGCCGAGATCGGCGTGGCGTCCCGCGAACAATCCGGCGGCATCGAGCAGGTCAATCAGGCCGTCGTGCAAATCGGCGAGGCCACGCAGCAAAATGCGGCGCTGGCCGGCGATGCCGAACAAGCGGCTCAGACGCTACGCGAAAGTGCCAATGCATTGTCACATGCAGTCAGCGTCTTCAAGCTCTGATTCACCTCGGCGCACGTGTCGGTGCAGTCTCAGGGCTGCGCCGACCCACGCTAGCCTCGCGTATCTAGGCAGTCGGACGTATCAGCTCGAACGCCTCGCCAACGCCCAGGTAATCGCCGCGATACCCCGCCCGCATGACCGGGTTCGCTGCGACGGTGTCGAATATCCCATCTTTCAAAAATTCCTGCCGGATATGGACGCCGACAACCTGGCCGAGGGTCAGCCAGTTGTCCATCGGTGTGCCATCCAGTTGTTTCAACTGCACGACTTGCAGCAATTTGCACTCCAATGACGCCGGCGATTCGGCCACATGGGGTACCGACACGTTGCGGCCCGGCGCCTTGGTCAGACCCGCCAGATCGAATTCATCGACACCATGCGCAACCGGCGCGGAAGTCTTATTCATCCGCTCGGCGAGCGACCGGCTGGTCAAGTTCCACACAAATTCGCCGGTGGCTTCGATGTTCTTCAAGCTGTCTTTCCGCCCTTCGCTCGAAAATCCGATGATGTACGGGAACGTGGCGAATGCACCGAAGAAACTATACGGCGCGAGATTCACCTTCCCCTCCTTATCCTGACTCGCGATCCAGCCGATCACCCGTGGCGCGACGATGGCTTTGAAAGGATCATGGGCCAGCCGGTGTCCCTGGCTGGGGTCATAGAAATGAACGTCGGTATCTGCAGTCATGAGCGATAGCGTCCGAAAGCCTGATAGTGAGAAAGGCCTCTATCGTAGACCAAGACGATAAAGACCGTTGCCCCCTGCCTGGATGGCCGAATGGCCCCCTGGGGGCTATGGGACACGCTGGAGGGTCGCCGGGTCGAATGCGCCGTTGAAGTATTTACTCAGCGCATCGAGAAAAACCTGTTTCCATTCGGGATGCGATTGCGCCTCGCTATCGCTGGCAAGCGCGAACAGCGTCACCGATGAGTGAAACTTCATGTCGTCCGGGCTTCCGAACACCGCGTGCGCAGTCTTTCCCTCGAGCGCATTGACATGGCGTACCGCCTCTACCAGGCGGGGGCCGAGCACCGGGTGCAGCAGGTAGGCGCGGGCTTCGTCGAGCGATCCGATCGCGAACTCTTTCGCCATCGCACTATGCCCGAGGCCTTGAATCTGAGGGAATATGAACCACATCCAATGCGTGCGCTTTTCGCCTTTGCGCAATTCGGCGTCGACCGCCGCCAGCACCGGCTGCTGCGCGTCGACGAAACGGCGCAGGCGGTAGCGATCATGCGATGCAGTGTCGGCAGACGGGGGGCATTGCGGACGATCCCGTTCGCTGTTCAACTCGGTCATGGCGGCTCCTGGCGGCAGACGACAGTGGGTCGTTCGACAACCGTCCGCAAGCGTCGTACCCGATTTCCTTCATCGCCCCCGACGGTTCGTCGGTTCGTCGGGACGGGCCATGTTCACGCGCTGCGGAATTTGACGTCGATCCGGGCATGGTCGACCGATCGATCGATCAGCACCGCGTCCGCACCCGCGCCGGAATAGGTTCGGACGAGGCGCATGCCGAGTCCGGTGCCCTTCGGGGCGGGAAAATCGTCGGGAAAACCGGGACCTTCGTCCTCGACGCGCAGGCACAGGCTGTCGGACTCGAGTGGCCTCAGGCTGATCGTAACCGCACCCTGACCGTACTTCAGCGCATTCATGATCAATTCGGACGTGACCAAGCCCAGCGGCGCCAGACGCTTTGCCGGCAAAACGATCGATGGCGCTTTGAAGATGAGCGCCCGTTCGCCCGCAGTGTTGCGCAAGTCGCCGATCAACTCCTGGAGATAGATGCGCGCATCGGTTTCCTGCGCACCGTTGTCTTGATAGAGGCGCTGATGCACCAAGCCGACTGTCAACACGCGTGAAGCCGCTGTTTGCAACTGGCTCTTGATCGTGCCGTCACCCGCGAGCGTGCCCTGTAGCGACAGCAGCGTCTGCACCAGTTGCAAACTGTTTCTGACCCGGTGATGCACTTCCTTCATCATCAATTCACTGCTGCTCAGTTGCGTTTCCTGTTCGAGCAGCAGCGTTGCGAGCGCGACTTCGTGTTCATGACGATCGGTAATGTCGCGGCAGACGGCGACCACCTGGCGAACCGACTGCTCGCCATCATGCATCGGTGCCACCGACGCGTCCCACCAGCGCGGGCGCCCTTTTTCGCTGAGCCAGGTCGTTTCAAAGCGGGACGACTCACCGCTCGCGGCTGCAGCGATCGCGCTCGCCACCTTGTCGGCCTCGCCGTCTTCGCACAGATCAATCCAGGTGCGCCCTCTGATCTGCTCGCCGTCGCCCGCTTCCAGCTCGGCGAGCCCGTAATCGTTGATGAACTGAATGACGCCTTCGGTGGTCATCACCAGGATGCAGTCGGTACTCGCATTCAGCACGCTCGTCGAAAACATCTCGCCTCGCGCCTCCTCTTGCGAGACGGCAATGCGTTCGCGCGCCAGTGCGATGACATTGGCGACGGCTTCCAGGAAGACGATATCGGTCTCGATGAAATCTTCGCCGTCATCGCTGTCCGCTTCGAGCACGCCATACGCTTGCGCGGTGCTTCGGATGGGCACATTGATCGCCCGCTTGACGCCGTGACGAGCGAGCAATGCCGGGGTACGGAAACGATGCTCCTGTCCCAGGTGATTCGACAGCACCGGGACGCCGCTGACATACGCGTACCCGGCCGGGCTGGCGTCGTCCGCGCTGAGCCGCGTCCTGCCGATTTCGTCCGCGCTCCAGCCCACGCCGGCTTCCAGCAGCAATACATTGTCTTCCGGCAAATAACGCAGAACTTTTGCGAAACGCGAACCCATTCCGCGCGCCACCACCTCGCATGCGCGCTGCAACACTTCGTCGACGCGGCGCATGCTCAACGCTGCGAGGCCGAACTGAACCGCCGCCTCGTGCTGCACACGCAGTCGGGAGGCGGAAACGGTCAATGCACCCCGGACAATTTCGTCGGGAGAAGATTCAGGCATGAAAACGAACTCGGCAGGGTAGCACCGCAGTGCACGCCGTACTGGACGACATACGGGAAAGCGAACGTATGCATTGTATGATATCGGCGACGACGCAGGCGACGGTTTGGGCCGCGTATCGTGAAAGCCGCATCCGAGCGAGGCACGTCATCGCGCCAAACCTGTCTCGAACGCCTCTCAACGCTTTCCAGGCGGAACGCTGCGCAGCCGCCTTTTTCACCGCGCCCCTTCCCCGCCGCGATCGACCATGGACCTATCGCTCCCAGACTGCTACCTGATTACGCCGGAGCCTGGCGGCGATGAACGCAGCCCCGACGCCAAAACAGCGCACGGCATGCCGATACGCGACAATGCCGGTGCCGGTGCCGATATCCGCTTCCTTGCCGATGCGAGTGCAGATGCGCAAGCGGCTTTCCTCGCCAGACTGTCGGACGCGCTATCGCGCGGCGGCGTCCGGCTCGTGCAGTTACGTGCGAAACAGGCGACGCCCGCGGCGTATGCGACGCTGGCGAGCCAGGCATTGGCCCTCTGTCGGCGACATGACGCGAGGCTGATCCTGAATGGGCCGTTATCGGCACGTATCCCTCTGGCTTCGACGACGGATCATCCTCTCGATACCGGACTCAATACCGTACTCAGCACCGAGCCGGGCGCTGACATCGGCATCGATCTCGACATCGATGCGGACGGCATCCATCTCAGCAGCGCTGCATTGATGGCCTGCCGCACGCGCCCGTTGCCCGCTGGCAAGCTCGTATCGGCGGCCTGTCATTCCGTCGAGCAACTGATGCACGCTCAGCACATCGGCGTGGATTTGCTGACGTTGTCGCCGGTGTTGGCCACCTTGAGTCATCCGGACGCGACACCGCTTGGATGGCGGCAGTTTGCAGACATGATCGACAGAACCCGATCAACGCCGGCACCGGCGGCAACACCATCGGCGATTGCATCGGGTTGCAAGCGGCCTGCCATCTATGCATTAGGCGGCATGACCCGCGAGCACATGACGCAAGCACAGGCTTGTGGCGCCCATGGCATCGCCGCGATCCGGGCCTTATGGTGATGTCAGTCGTCCAACAGTCCGCTCGCCCGTAATACGCGACGGCTCAATGCTTCCTCGAACACCCGATGGTCCCGCCCTGCGCTGGCCAGGGTGAACCAACGCCGTGCCCGCGTGATACCGGTGTAGACCAACTCACGTGTGAGGATCGGATTCAAGCGCTCCGGCAAGATCAGCGCGGCATGCTCAAATTCGGAGCCTTGCGATTTGTGCACCGTCATGGCAAACACGGTTTCGACCGCCTGCAAGCGGCTCGGCAACACCCACCGGATGCCGCCATTATCCGCGTGACCGCTTGCACTGCCGTTGCTCGGAAACGCTACCCGCAATGTCATCGACGGCAGATCCGATCCAGTGTTTTGCGCATGAACCGCTACGCTACCCGACGCCCCGCGCGCGTTTGCATACACCGCATGACCGGCAGTCGGATCGCCCATGATCGACGACGGCACCGGCAATGCGATGCCGATGTCGCCATTCATCAGGCCCAGGCTGTAGTCGTTGCGGGTTACCAGCACGGGCCTACCTGCATACCAGAGCTGATGGGCGGCAATCAGGCCTTCAGCGCTAAGGATATCGGCAATGCGGCGGTTCAATCCTTCGACACCGTAGTCGCCCCGACGCAGCGCGCATAGCACCTGAAAACGCGCGTGGGCGGCCAGCACGTCGCGCGCCCACTGGTTCC